>JANSXW010000327.1 GCA_024742755.1 bacterium
AAGTCAGGTGGCAACTTCGGAGTTGCGACCTGACAGGCAACCCCAGCAACAACGACCGGCACCGCTCGCCCTACGCCGCAGGCACAACGCTCGCCCCGTCAGCCGAAGCCTCAAGCGAAGGCTGGCCTCCCCGGCAGGAGACCGTCAACGGTCGGCCCAGGAAGCCACTTCCTGGCGCTTCTCCGGTCGACGTAGCCTTTTGCAGAGTCGGCAACCTCATCCTGCCCCAGGACCGCCCCAGGACAACCTCAACCTCGGATTGCCCAGGAAAGGCTGAGGCTGAGGTTAAGGTTGAGCGCCCACCAGCATCCTCCAGGGGCACGGCCGCTTTGCGACCGCCTCCCGCAGACCCAGCGACCGGCACCGCTCGTCTCCCCCGCAGGAGACCGTCAACGGTCGGCCCCAGAAGCCACTTCCTGGTCCTCAACCTCATCCTGCCCCAAGACCGCCCACGGACAACCTCAACCTCGGATTGCCCAGGAAAGGCTAAGGCTGAGGTTAAGGTTGAGCGTCCACCAGCATCCTCCAGGGGCACGGCCGCTTTGCGACCGCCTCCCGCAAACCCAGCGACCGGCAATGCTCGACCCCAGGAATGCTCCAGCGGCACCGCTCGTCTCCCAAGAATGCTCCTATGGCACTGCTCGTGTCCCCCGCTATCCACCAATAACCAACACAAAACCATTATAGTCCTGGCAGGAGCCGGGAGTGAAGACTACACCTTTTCCAATCCCTGGACCACAGCGCCACACCTAAAGGCTCCTCCACCCCAACCCTGAACTTTATCCACCTCCCCATCGTTATCTTTAGATAAAGAAAAACTATGTCGACCCTGGAACAAGTAACCGCCCTAATTGATGGGCTGACACCAGATGAGCGCAGCAAAGTCCTTGCCCACATCGTAGAAATGATGAATGTCAGGGAATTAGGCATCCGGCATACCCCAGGCGTTTGCGGAGGCCGCGCCCGCATCCGCGACACCAGAATCCCCGTCTGGATCATCGTTGAAGCCAAAAAAACAGGAGCCAGCGACCTCGACATACTCCGCAACTTCCCAAACCTGACCGCCGAAGACCTCACCAATGCCTGGCGCTACTATCAGGGCCATCGCCCTGAAATTGACCAGGATTTGAAAGAACAAGAACAGGAGGAAGTATAATGGCTACCTATCCTTTGCTTCTGGCGGATGAAAATTTTAGCAGAGAAGCCAGTACCCATCTCCAAAATCTGGGGTACGACTTAATTACCTTAAACGACCTTGGGCTAGCTCAAACCGGCCTGCCTGATCCTGATGTCCTAAACAAGGCAACAATATTAAACAGGTGCGTTATTACCTTCAACCGGCTCGATTTCATCAAGTTGCACAAAGCCAATAACCAACACGCAGGCATCATCGTCTGCACCTACAATCCAGACAATAAACAACTGGCAGAGAAAATCCACCAATCTCTACAGGAATTCAAGTCTCTCAATAATCGTTTAATCCGAATTTATCGGGACTAGCATTGTACCAATACCAATCAGCAACACCCGCCCCAGCAAGCAAACCGCCAACGCTCGGACCAGGAAGCCCCTGCCAAGGTCAAGGTTGCCCCCGGGCAAAGCCTGGCCGAGGTTAAGGTTGGACCCGGGCAAAGCCTGACCGAGGTTGAGGTTGGTCCAGTGCAAGACCTGACCGAGGTTAAGGTTGAGAGCCCCGCGCGGTCTTCCCGGAGACGACAATTAATTGTCGCGCCCCAGGCGAGCCTGCCACACCCACCGGCAACGCTCGAATCCTAGGACCGCACCAACGGCACTGCTTGTGCCCTGCCTGCCAAAGCAAGAGCGACGGCAGGTCCCCCGCTATCCACCAATAACCAACACAAAACCATTACAGTCCTGGCGGGGGTCGGGGGTGGAGATACTCTACCTTTCCCATTACCAAAAATAGCGCCACACCGCCCAGCACCGCTCGAATCCCAAGACCAGCCGACCGGCAACGCTCGTCTCCCCCCGCAGGAGACCGTCAACGGTCGGCCCAGGAAGCCACTTCCTGGCGCTCAACCTCATCCTGCTCCAAGACCGCCCCAGGACAACCTCAACCTCGGATTGCCCAGGAAAGGCTAAGGCTGAGGTTAAGGTTGAGCGCCCACCAGCATCCTCCAGGGGCA
>JANSXW010000283.1 GCA_024742755.1 bacterium
GGGCTTCAATTCGGAGCTTGCACCCCTCCTTTTAACCTTCCGGCACCGGGCAGGCGTCAGACCCTATACGTCGCCTTGGCGGCTTCGCAGAGCCCTGTGTTTTTAGTAAACAGTCGCCACCCCCTGGTCTGTGCCACCCCCCACTGGTTGCCCAATGGGAGGTCCCCCTTATCCCGAAGTTACGGGGGCATTTTGCCGAGTTCCTTCAACATCGTTCTCTCAAGCGCCTTGGTATACTCTACCAGCCCACCTGTGTTGGTTTAGGGTACGGTCCATATGGTGGAGCTATTTCCCGGAAGTCCTTCGCGGCCCGCACAATCCAATAAGCACGGACAACTTACGGCCTTCGTCACTACCACCGGGTTGAGGAATATTAACCTCATTCCCATCGACTACGGCTTTCGCCCTCGTCTTAGGGGCCGACTTACCCTGCGCGGATTAGCCTTGCGCAGGAACCCTTGGGCTTTCGGCGAGAGTGTTTCTCACACTCTTTATCGCTACTCATGTCAGCATTCGCACTTCCGATACCTCCAGCCAGCCTTACGGCTGACCTTCGCAGGCCTACGGAACGCTCCGCTACCACTCACTAATGTGAGTCCACAGCTTCGGTATATGGCTTGAGCCCCGGTACATCTTCGGCGCAGGACGGCTTGTTTAGACCAGTGAGCTATTACGCTTTCTTTAAAAGATGGCTGCTTCTAAGCCAACTTCCTGGTTGTCTTGGCCTTCCCACATCCTTTCCCACTTAGCCATAATTTAGGGACCTTAGCTGGTGGTCTGGGCTGTTTCCCTCTCGACGCCGGACCTTAGCACCCGACGTCTGTCTGCCGATCTCAACTCACCGGTATTCGGAGTTTGGTTAGGTTTGGTAAGCCTCGCGGCCCCCTAGCCCATCCAGTGCTCTACCCCCGGCGGTTATAATCGACGCACTACCTAAATAGTTTTCGCGGAGAACCAGCTATTTCCAAGTTTGATTGGCCTTTCACCCCTAACCACAAGTCATCCCAAGATTTTTCAACATCTCCGGGTTCGGTCCTCCAGTGGGTGTTACCCCACCTTCAACCTGCTCATGGCTAGATCACTTGGTTTCGGGTCTAATTCTACGAACTAAAACGCCCTATTCAGACTCGCTTTCGCTACGCCTACACCTATCGGCTTAAGCTCGCTCGCAAAACTAACTCGCTGACCCATTATACAAAAGGTACGCGGTCAGGGGCGAACCCCCTCCCACTGCTTGTAGGCATTCGGTTTCAGGTCTCTTTCACTCCCCTCGTCGGGGTGCTTTTCACCTTTCCCTCACGGTACTGGTTCACTATCGGTCGTATGAGAGTACTTAGGCTTGGAGGGTGGTCCCCCCATGTTCAGACAGGATTTCACGTGTCCCGCCCTACTCGAGGATCAATTGGTCCTTACCCGTACGGGGCTATCACCCGCTAAGGCCCGACTTTCCAGACGGTTCCGGTTACTCCCAATCAATCACTGGCCTGGTCCGCGTTCGCTCGCCACTACTAACGGAGTCTCGGTTGATGTCCTTTCCTCCGGCTACTTAGATGTTTCAGTTCGCCGGGTTCGCCTCGCTGCCCTATGAATTCAGACAGCGATACCCCTAAGGGTGGGTTGCCCCATTCGGAAATCCGCGGATCAAAGGGTGCTCGCCCCTCCCCACGGCTTATCGCAGCGTGCCACGTCCTTCATCGCCTTCATACGCCAAGGCATCCACCAAATGCCCTTAAAGACGCTTCGAGATCACCGGATCCATACCACTCGTGCCAAACAACGCGCGACAACCCTCCTTAAAGGATCGCCACACCCGCTTACGCGCTTCGCGGCACGGCCTTCCTAAAAACACCCCTTTTGTAAAAGCGTTCCCAGCAAAACCAATCCGGCCAACTCAACTAACAAGCCCGGTCGCAAAAAACGCCGGCATCATCGATGCCAGCCCCTGCGACCAGACGATATCCGTGTGAACACCCTCGAAGCCGAAGCCCCAAAGGTAAAGGTACGTCCACAACGGAAAATAATCTTCACACGCCAAGATCCCCCAACCTCCGGTCCAAAGACCGAACGCCAGAACATCCCGGCAGTGCCAGCAGATCGCATATCCCTCCTCTCCGGAAAGCCGAAGCCTCCAAACAGAAGACCATGCGATCTTCATCCGTATTCACCCTGTCAAACACCGGCCTTCCGAACCTTACGCCCGGACGCCAATTCCGTTCCTTCCACCCAACATGAACACATCAAATCTTCTCGCCAGCCCCTCTCGCCGTCTCCCCTCGCGGAGACCGACCACTCGCCACACCAAACGGCGCACCGCGCCGCTCGTAACGTGAAGAATGGTGGAGGTGAACGGGATCGAACCGATGACCCCCTGCTTGCAAAGCAGGTGCTCTCCCAGCTGAGCTACACCCCCTTATCCCGCAAAAGACAAAGGTGACCCATTGGCTCGGATCGGCGTCACCGCCGCGAAGGGCGAAGCCCGTGCGGCCAGATCAATCACCGCCGCGAAGGGCGAAGCCCGTGCGGCCGGATCAATCACCGCCGCGAAGGGCGAAGCCCGTGCGGCCAGATCAATCACCGCCGCGAAGCGGCCTTGGCCGCGTGCGGCCAAACCACATCCTGGCCCGCCACGACGCGAAGCAAAGTGGTGGGCCAAGGAAGACTTGAACTTCCGACCTCACGCTTATCAGGCGTGCGCTCTAACCACCTGAGCTACTGGCCCATAAGATCGAGTGTCATACGCAAATCAAACCCCCGGGGAGACCCCCTGAAGAGCGATGCGTCTACATGTTGGTGGAAGGGATAGGCGGACGGCGGCACGCAAAACAGCGTGTCCGATATCCTGGCGTTAGCTTGGTTATGAAGCGCAGCTGAAGAGATAAACTCCAGAGCTCGCTTCCTTAGAAAGGAGGTGATCCAGCCGCAGGTTCCCCTACGGCTACCTTGTTACGACTTCACCCCAGTCGCTGACCTTACCGTGGCCGGCTGCTTCCAAAAGGTTAGCGCACCGTCTTCGGGTAAAACCAACTCCCATGGTGTGACGGGCGGTGTGTACAAGGCCCGGGAACGTATTCACCGTGGCATGCTGATCCACGATTACTAGCGATTCCGCCTTCATGCTCTCGAGTTGCAGAGAACAATCCGAACTGAGACGGTTTTTGGGGATTAGCTTCACATCGCTGTGTCGCTGCCCATTGTCACCGCCATTGTAGCACGTGTGTAGCCCAACCCGTAAGGGCCATGAGGACTTGACGTCATCCCCGCCTTCCTCCGGCTTAGCACCGGCAGTTTCCCTAGAGTGCCCACCCA
>JANSXW010000063.1 GCA_024742755.1 bacterium
AGGCGAGTGCAAAGTTATACCATCTAAAATAAATGTGCAATCTTTGTAACAGAAAAATTTTAAAAATAATTCAGATGAGCCTATTAGCCGTTGGAACTGTAGCTTTTGACGACATCGAAACCCCTTTTGGGCGAGCCGAAAGGGTAGTGGGCGGTGCTGCAACCTATATTACGCTCGCCGCTTCTTATTTTACAGACCACCTCAAAATCGTGTCCGTTATCGGGGATGACTTCCCGCAGCAGGAACTGGACTTTATGGCATCAAGGGGCATTGACCTTGATGGCCTACAGGTAAAAGAAGGTGAAAAGTCTTTCTTCTGGGCCGGTAAGTACCACGATAACCTGAACGACCGTGATACCCTCGATACCCAACTCAACGTGCTGGCGGATTTTAAGCCGGTCCTTCCTGATAATTATAAGGACGCGGAGTACCTGATGCTGGGCAACCTGACCCCATCTGTACAGTCAGAGGTGATCGACCAACTAAACAACCGGCCAAAGTTTATCGCGCTGGACACCATGAATTTCTGGATGGACACGGCGATGGAAAGCCTGCTGCAGGTCCTCAAGAAAATTGACGGCCTGATCATTAACGATGAGGAAGCGCGACAACTGTCAGGAGAGCACTCCCTGGTCAAAGCAGCGGAAGTAATCCACGGAATGGGCCCCAGGCACCTCGTGATCAAGAAAGGGGAGCATGGTGCATTGCTCTTTGAAGGCGGGAAAGTCTTCTTTGCACCAGCACTGCCATTGGCAGAAGTTTTCGACCCCACCGGTGCCGGAGATACCTTCGCGGGTGGCTTTATGGGCTACATTGCCCGCACTGGCGATCTTTCCTTCGAAAATATGAAGCGTGCCGTGATCTACGGTTCTGCGATGGCTTCTTTCTGCGTAGAAAAATTCGGCATTGAGCGTATGAAAGAACTGAACAACAAAGCCATCAATAAGCGCATCGCCCGGTTTGTCGACCTAGTCAACTTCGATGCCGATATTGAACTCTAATCAGCGTAGTGCTGAGCCTATAACATAAAGCCCCTGCAAGCAACAAATGCCTTGCAGGGGCTTTCTTTTGGAAAAGGCCGTGCTTTTACCCTTCCATTTCTTCCAAAATCTGCTCCGTGTGCGCTTTGGTCTTCACTTTTTTGAAGACTTTCTCAATTTTACCTTCCTCATCAATAATGAAGGTAGTACGGTGTACCCCATCGTAGGTCTTGCCCATAAACTGCTTTTCGCCCCAAACTTCATAGGCATTCAGCACCTCTTTTTCGGTATCCGCCAGCAGGGGGAAAGGCAGGTCGTGTTTTTTGATGAAGTTTTGGTGCTTTTTGGCGCTGTCCGGGCTTACACCTAGCAACGCATAGCCTTTGGCTTTAAGGTCCTCAAAGTTGTCGCGCAGGTTGCAGGCTTCTGCCGTACAGCCGGGCGTATTGTCCTTGGGGTAGAAAAACAGAATGAGCTTTTTGCCCTTGTAATCGGACAGGGAAATGGTGTTTTCATTCTGATCAATACCCGTGAAATCCGGCGCCTTATCACCTTCCTTCAAAGTTGTCATTTTTGATGCATTTTGGTTTGCAATGCCATTACAACAAAGGCAGCAGATGGAGGTTCAAAAGCCCCTTCAAAGCCGGTGGTACAGTTGCCGCAGGCTCTCCACACTATGCCCGGGCGCAAACACATCAATGTACGGCATCGCTGCCTGCATGCCCTGTGTTTTAACCTCATAGCGGGCACTGCCAGCCAGTGGATTAAGCCAAATGACTTTTGCAGCTTTATGCTGAATGCGGCGCATTGTGTTTTCCAATTGCGCTATATCGCCCGTGTCCCAGCCATCGCTCATGATGATGACCACGGTCTGCCGGTTAAGCAGGCGGTTGCCATGCTCCCGGTAGAACTGATGAAGGCTGCCACCGATTTTTGTCCCCCCGGACCAGCCGCTGACCTGAAGCGCCACCTCCTCGAGTGCCGATTTGAAATCGCGCTGCCGCAGGGCGGGTGTCACCCGGTACAGTTGAGTGCTGAACGCAAAAGCCTCTATGCGCCGGTAGTTGGACTGAAAAGCATACACGAATTGCAGGAGAAAACGGCTGTACAAATCCATCGACTTGCTGACATCACACAACAGCACGATTTGCTTTTTCTGACGCGCGGGCTTGAAGTGGGCCAGCTCCAGCAGTTCCCCTCCACGCCTCATATTTTGGCGCAGGGTACGGCGAAGGTCCAACCGCAAAGGTTTATTAGAGGCTTTGCGCCGCCGGCTTTCCCTTAGGGCCAGAGTGCGGGCGATACGATGAATCATCGCTGCCATTTCACTCAGCTCTTCCTCAGCAAGGAGGGAAAAATCTTTGCGGCTCAGCACCTCCTGGGTGCTGTACGTTGCCATCTCAGCCTCTTCTTTAGAGGTGTTGCCCTGCAGCCAGCTTTTGATCGACTGCAACCCTGGGGTGCCGGTCTTGCGGGTGCTTTGATTGCGCTGCTCTTTTGCATGTTTTAGCTTGGAATCCACAGCCTTGCCCAGCTCCCGCCAGTACTGCGTGTACAATTCATCAAATACCCGAAGCTGAGCGTAGGTGCGCGCCAGGGTGGCCCGAAGGCAAAGCTGCAATTGCTCCGGCGCATCGAGAGCGCCCAGCGTGCTTAATGCCCGTAGTGCATCTGCCTCCTCTTTTGGCCCGATGGTAAAGCCCTTTTGCCGGAGAAAACGGCAGAAGGCAACAATATTCGCTGAAAGAGAAGTCTGTCGCTGAATTAACGGTATGCTCATTGCAATGCGGTTTCCAGTTCCACCATAAAATCCTGAGCGTCCCGGAACCCCTTAAAGCGGCTGACGGTCTGCTGCCGGTCATCCAAGATGACGTAGGAAGGGTAGCTGATGTCGCCTTTCATGAGCGCATAGGCCAGGCTGTGCAGTGATTTGCGGCCCGTGCTCACCAGCTCAAACGCTTTTCCGTTGATATTGATCGGCGGGGCCTTTTCTGCATTGAACTTCACCGGGTAGAAGTTTTCCTGCAGGTACCTAGCTACTTTGGGGTCGGCAAATGTTTTCTGGTCCATCACCTTGCACCAGCGGCACCAATCGGTGTAAAGGTCAATGAATATCAGTTTGGGGCGGTGGCGTTGTTGTTTTAGCGCTTCCTCTAAATTGAGCCATTTGACTTCCGCAGAGGCAACGCTTTCCGGTTGGCTTGTTTCTTCCCGGGGTGCCTCTTCAGCACAGCCGGGCAAAAAAAGCAGGGTAAAAAAGGCGTAGATACAGTACTTCATCATCTTATCGGGCGGATTGGTGAGTGGGAGGCAATATTTTTCCGCTGGGCTGACTACTCATCGGGCAGCCGCAGTTATAGGCTTTACAACCCGATAAAAGAGCAAGCCCAAGAAATAGCAGTCCGGCTTTGAAAGTGTTGCGCATAGATTTACGATATTGTTCTTCTGGAAAATTAATCAAAATCTTTCGTAACGCCATGCGAGACCGCCTCCGCATTCTTATCGCCTGCCTGGATTGGGGGCTGGGACATGCCGCCCGGGGCCTGCCGGTAGCGGATGCCTTGCAGGAACTCGGGGCAACGCCTATTCTGGCATCAGCCGGAAATGCAGGCGCTTTTCTGCGGGCAGAACGGCCGGAACTTCAGTATCTGGCGCTGCCGGCTTACAATATTCACTACCGGAGCAAAAGTATGGTGGCCAGCATGGCCTTGCAGGGCCCCAAACTAGCCTACACCGCCTGGCGTGAGCATCAACTACTACAGCACTACATTAAAACGCACCACATTGATGGGGTCATTTCAGATAACCGCTTTGGCTGCTTCTCCCGTAAGGTGCCGGGGGTGTTCCTTACTCACCAACTTCACCCGATCGTACCGATCCCTTTGCTGCAACCTGTTGCCAATGGGCTCAACCGGGCGTTCCTTTACCGCTTTCAAGAGTGCTGGGTGCCTGATCTGCCGGGTGCCAACGGGCTGAGCGGCGCACTGAGCCATCCGCCCCTTGCCGGTATTCCAACTCACTACATAGGTTGGCTTTCCCGGTTTAACGGATTACCTGCCACAGCGGCCCCGGAAGCACCAATCGATACTTTGGCGGTCTTATCAGGTCCCGAACCGCAGCGCACCCACCTCGAGCAAGCCTTACTGGCACAGTACCGGCAACTGCCAGGCCGGCATACGCTCGTCAGGGGCATACCCGAAGAGGCTCCTCCCCGGCAGGAAGGTGGAGTGGCCATCATTAACTATCTGAAAGGGCAAGCCCTGTGGGAGGCCATTCAAAATACAGTAGTGGTCATTGGGAGACCCGGCTACAGCAGCCTTATGGACTGGGGAATGGCACAAAAAAAAGTGCTTTGCATCCCTACGCCCGGGCAAACCGAGCAGGAGTACCTGGCACAGCGTTTGTACAAAAAAGGCAGGGTTGCAGTGCAACAACAAAGCACCTTGCAGTTGATCCGGGGCATAGAGGATGCCAAAGCAGCGTCAGGCATGCAGGCAGCAGACTCCGGAAAATTACTCCACCAAAATTTAAAACGCTTTTTGGCTACCCTTCCTGCTGCTTCAGCAGATTGAGCAGGTACTCGCCGTAGCCACTCTTGAGGTATTTATGCCCCAGGCGCTCAAGCTGTGCGGCATCAATAAAACCACGCTCATAGGCGACTTCTTCAATGCACCCGATCTTCAGCCCCTGCCGGTCTTCAATGACCTCAATGAACTGCCCGGCCTGCATGAGCGACTTGTGGGTACCGGTATCCAGCCATGCAACGCCCCGGCCCAGCACGCCCACCTGAAGCTCGCCTTTGCTCAGGTAATGTTTGTTGACATCGGTGATTTCGTACTCGCCCCGGGCACTCGGCTCCAGGTTCTTGGCAATGTCCACCACCTGATTGTCGTAGAAATAAAGCCCGGGAACGGCATAGTTGGACTTGGGTTTTGCAGGCTTTTCCTCGATGGAAATGGCGGTGCCGTTCTCATCAAACTCGACCACCCCGTAGCGCTCAGGGTCCGCTACCCAATACGCGAATACCACTCCACCTGTAGGGTCATTGCTCTTGCGTAGCAGTTCTTCCAGCCCCGCACCGTAGAAAATGTTATCCCCCAGGATCAAGGCTGCGGGGTCGCCATCAATGAAGGACTCGCCAAGGACGAAGGCCTGTGCCAGCCCATTGGGCTCGTGCTGCGGGACGTAGGAGAAATTGCACCCCAACTCACTGCCATCGCCAAGCAACTTTTGGAAATTGGGCAAATCCTGAGGCGTGGAAATGATGAGGATGTCTTTGATACCCGCCGACATCAGGGTCGATAGCGGATAGTAAATCATTGGTTTGTCATAAACCGGCATAAGCTGTTTACTGACGGCCATGGTGAGCGGGTACAACCTTGTGCCGAGGCCGCCAGCCAGAATGATTCCTTTCATGGGTATATTTTCATTTGTTTAATGTTCAAGTGCTTGAAAGATACAACGAATTCTCAGAACCAGCTCTACCGGCTTGAAAGGTTTAGTGACAAAGTCGGTGGCCCCCGCCATTTTGGCTTTTAGGATGCCTTCGCCTTCTTCCATCGGGGCAATCATAACGATGGGGATGTCCCACTCCAGATCCTGTCGTATGAAATCGACCAGTTCCAGCCCATTTTTAACCGGAACATCGATATCTGTGACCAGCATATCTGGTTTTTCCTTTTTTAGCAAGGTTTCGGCTTCTGCCCCATCGGCAGCGAGAAAGAGTTCATACCCTTGTTTTTGCAATCGGAATTTGAGCGCGGTAAGCAGGATTTCCTCGTCTTCACAAATGAGGATTTTCTTGACATCTTTCATAGGAGCATTTTGGGTAGGTATGAACCAAAGATAGTAAAACAAAAATTAACCTTTCTCCAGCTCCTCCTGTACTTCTGTCCGCACGGCCTGGCAAAACGCCTCTACCTGCCCCAGCTGTTTGGGCAGGGCAGCACGATTGGCAGCCTCTTTTATGTTCTGATAAACGGAATGATGGGTTTGAATCAGCGCTTCATAACCTGTGAATGGCAGGGTCGACTTGAAGTAATGAGCCTGGCGCTCCAGCTTTTGCCAGTCTTCCGAATTGAGGGCCTGCTGCATGAGCTGCGGGTACTCCGACAGGTCTTTTTCCAGCATTTCGAGCAGGCGCCGCCGGTCGGCCTGATCTCCGCCAGACATGAGCTCCAGGTAATCCAGATTTAGAAATTGGTAGGCCATTTTGTGGCTTTAGTTCATTTTTCGGAGATTTTGCTTTAGCTGACGTTCCACGGCGGCAAACAGCTGTTCCGGTTCAAAGGGTTTAAATACGTGGTCGTTGAAACCGAGTTGCTGAAACTGGGCCTGCTGGGCAATATTTGCATGAGCGGTTATGGCCAGGACCGGCAGGCTAGCCACCGGCTCAGGCATTTGATTGCGGATAATTTTGATGGTTTCGATGCCATCCAATACCGGCATTTGAATATCCATGAGTACCAGGTCGATAGGTTTTGACTCCAGAACATCCAGGGCTACCCGCCCGTTATCGGCGACCTCCACCTCAACATTCGGCCATTTTTTCTGTATGGTACGCCGTGCCACCATCTGGTTCATTTTGTGGTCTTCTACGATCAGCAAATTGAAAGACAGGTCTTCCGGCACCTTTGCGGCTACTTTCCGGGGCGTAGCGGGCTGGTCTGTGTAACCCAGCCAAAGCTCAAAGAAAAAACGGGAGCCTTTGCCCTGCGCACTTTCTACCTGAAGCCGGCCGCCTTGAAGCTCCACCAGTTCTTTTGCAATGCTCAGCCCCAGTCCGGTACCTTCATAGATTTTATCGGCAACCGGTACACGCACGAAAGTCTCAAATATTTTGTCCTGCTGTCCCTCAGGGATGCCGACTCCTGTGTCGCGGACTTCAAACAGCAGCTTCACCCGGCCAGCTTCCTGTCCGCGTTTGGCAACCCGGAGTTCGACTTCGCCTTCTTCTGTGAATTTAATGGCATTGCCAACCAGATTGTACATGATCTGATTGAGCCGGAGGGCGTCTCCAATCAGCGTTTGGGGCACGTCTGCATCAATGTTTAGCTCAAACTCCAACTGCTTTTCGCGGGCCTTGTACCTGAGCACGCTCATCAGGCTGCAGAGGAGTTCCCCCAAACTGAAGGACTTGCGGGCGATGGTCACTTTATCATTCTGAATGGTAGACATGTCCAGTATATCACTGATAATGCCCAGCAACAAATCTGAAGACCGCTTAATCGCATCTACGTATTCAAACTGTTCTGTATTCAGCGGAGTCTCAATGAGGAGGTTGCTCATGCCCTGAATGGCGTTCATGGGCGTACGCATCTCGTGGCTTATACTGGCAATGAACTGTTCACGCACCTTAGTGGCCTGTTCTGCCACGTCCCGCTCTTTTTTTAGCTCCTGCGCCTGCTTCCGCTCCGTGATGTCTTGAACTATTCCATTAAAAAAAGCTTCTCCGTTGGAAAGCATAACGGCCGTACAAATCATGGTCACAAAACGGGGGCTGCCATTTTCAGGGCGTATCCAGGTATCAATTTGCGCTTTTTTATCTGCCAGTGCCTGGTTTTGCAGTTTCATGAAAACAGAGAATACCCCCTGCTCTTTCAGGATGTCTCCGCAGGTGATTTTTTGGTGGAATGGGCGGCAGAAAATCCGGTACAACTCCTCTGACCCGGAGAAGTAGTGCTCACTCGGGCTGCACTCCCAGTGACCGATACGCGCCATCTGTTGCGTTTCCTCCAGTCGGTTGAGAATACTGCTCCGTTCTATAGAAAAGCGCAGCGACTTGGCCAGCCCGTCTTCGTTGAATTCGCCCTTCACCAGAAAGTCCTGAGCCCCGGCTTTCACCGCCTCCACACCAAGCGATTTGTCATTTTGGCCGGTCATTACGATGACGTTCAGGTTCGGGAACTGGTACAGCAACGTCTCAAGGGTGCTGAACCCACGGCTGTCTGGCAAGCTTAGGTCAAGAAGCACCGCTGCATAGTTATTCGGCTGTTGCTGAAGCTCAGCTCTGCCGTCTGCCAGGTTGCTAACGTGGGTGATGTTGCAATTGAGGAGCTCAACATCCGAAAGGTAGACCTCCACCAGGCGCGCAAAAACCGGATCATCTTCAATCAACAGAATCTGATGCGTCTTCTCGATTTTGGCGCTGCCGTCCATACCTGTTTTGATTAGCGGGAAATAAACATAAAGTTAGCACCCAAATCGCTAAGGACAAAAAGGCAAAGGTTTTCTCTTGGGTCTTTGTAGACTTCCCGGAAGTTATCCACCTTATTCATTTCTATGACCTTTTTGGTGGCCAGCTCCTCAAGGGTACTGGCGTGCACCGACCACGCAGGGCCATCCTCCGCTTCGTGGCTCAGCAAGGCAATGCCAATATCCACCGCGTCCATCTGATGAACGATGAATATAGGGTAGGAGGATACGTCCTGGTCAAGAATGGTATCCGCAGCCTTGGAAATGACGGGCAGGTAAGGCTTGAGCTCGGTTTCCAGGCGCTCTATTTTGGCGTGTATAAATTCCTTGTTCATGACAACACTAATTAACGCAGCTCCAGCAGGGCTACATTTTCAATATGATGGGTGTGGGGGAACATGTCGACCGGCCTTGCTTTGACCACCCGGTACTTCCCGCTCAGCAGCTGCAAATCGCGGGCCTGTGTGGCCGGATTGCAACTGACATACACCATGCGCGGAGCAGCAAGCTCCAGCAGCATATCTACCACCTTAGCATGCATGCCGGCACGGGGCGGATCGGTAATGAGCAGGTCGGGCTTTCCATGCCGTTCGGCAAAGTCTGCGGTCAGTATGTCTTTGACGTCCCCTGCGTAAAACACTGCATTCTCAATATCGTTGAGGCGGGCGTTGACTTCCGCATCTGCAATGGCTTCCGGTATTTCCTCTATCCCTACCACCTGTTTGCAGGCCTGAGCTACGTACAGCGCAATACTGCCGATGCCGGTGTAGAGGTCGTAGACGTTTTCCGTGCCCTTAAGGCCGGCAAATTCCACTACCGTATCATAAAGCTCCTTAGCCTGATAGGTGTTGGTCTGAAAAAAGGACTTGGGGCCGACTTTAAAACGGACCTCTCCTAATTTTTCTTCCACGTAGCCTTTCCCGGCATAGGTGTGCATCTCCAGATCGTACAGAAAGTCATTAACCTTGGTGTTGATGCAATAGCAGACCGTTGTGATTTGCGGAAAGCGCTCCATCACAGCATCCATGAGCGGTTGATACTTTTTTGGCTCATCTTTGTGGAAACTGAAGAGCACCAGGATTTCACCCTGTGTGGTAATCCGGAACATCACCTGCCGCATGAAGCCCTTGTGCTCCCGGGCATCATGGAAGGTCAGGCCCTGCTCCAGGGCAATTTCCTTAATGCCGTTGCGCAGATCATTGGAAGGGTCGGGCTGCAGCCAGCATTTGTCAATATCAATGACCTTATCGAAAGCGCCGGAACGGTGAAAGCCCAGTACATCTGCTTTATTGGGGATGCCTGATTCAATTTCCGCCCGGGTCAGCCACCGTTTGTTGGAAAAGGAAAACTCGAGCTTATTGCGGTAGAATGTGGTCTGTTTGGCTGCAAGGATGGGCAGGAATTGTTCGATCTCAACTTTGCCAATGCGGCTAAGGGTATCGCGTACCACTTTTTCTTTTTCGCGTGCCTGTGCCTCGTAGCTCAGATGCTGCCATTTGCAGCCTCCGCAGAGCCAGAAATGTTCGCAAACCGGCTCTGCCCGGTCGGGAGAGAAGGACTTGATTTCCTGAGCCGTCCCCATGAGCACGCCTTTCTTTTTGCGCTTGACCAGCACATCGGCCACATCGCCCGGTGCTACCCCGTCTGCAAAAATGACTTTCCCCCCGGCATCTCTGCCTACCGCCCGGCCTTTATCGGCTATGCCCGTAAAGCGGACGTCGGTATATACTTTTGGCTTTTTTCTCCTGCCCATTTTTTCCTGATTTTCAGGGCAAAGGTAGGCAAAATGATGAGCGTAGCTAAGGATAACTTTCTGAAAGGCACGAAGGTTTGTGACAAGTACTTTTACAAGAGTAATGGCAAACTGGAAAAAACTGGAAACTATAAGCCCTGAGGGTAACTCAGCTACTAGTGCGACTAGACCGAATTATTTGATAGTATTTTCACGCTTAAGCCTTCTGTAGTACCTGGTCTTTAACTGTCAAATATTTACGGCTCAACCCACTAAACGAATGGCCACCCGGGCAACAAAATGGTGAACCGGTGAATGTCCAGTTTATGCACCCGATCCGGTTTAACCTCAGTTAATGATCAGGCCACCTCGCTCCCTTTCTTCACCGGGGGCAATTGCGCCAGTTCTTCATCCGTAAAAAGACGGGAGCGGATGATAAACCGAATGCCCAGCGGTATTTCGAGGGAAAAACTGGAGCCCCTGCCCTTGGTGATGCCTACTGTAAGCTGCGTGTGCTTCCAGTATTCAAACTGATCATTGGACATCAGGAAGGGGCAGCCGTGGATGTCGCCTATCCATACATCATTATCATCCAGCAGCAACTCGCCGCTGGCAAAGCACATGGGAGCAGAGCCGTCGCAACAGCCGCCACTTTGGTGGAACAGGAGCGGCCCGTGCTGTTCCCGCAGTTGATCGATGACGTCCCGGGCTTCGGAAGAGACCAATACACGTTGTACCATTTTCTTTAGCTTTTTTGGTTAGGAAAAAAGACAGGCTCACCATACACGAATGCCTGGTAAGCCTGCCATCGCTTTACTGATTTACACTCTAAAAGAAGCCAAGGGCTTTCTTGTCATAGGAGATCAGCATATTCTTGGTCTGACGGTAGTGGGCGAGCATCATCTTGTGGGTCTCCCGTCCGATTCCTGACTTTTTGTAGCCGCCGAATGGGGCGTGAGCCGGGTAAGCGTGGTAGTTGTTCACCCATACGCGCCCTGCTTCCACGGCACGGGATATCTGATAAGCCTGATGCATATCGCGTGTCCAGACCCCAGCGCCCAGCCCGTACAGTGTATCGTTGGCAATCTCGATCGCCTCCGCTTCGTCCTTGAAGGTAGTTACACATACTACGGGACCAAAGATTTCCTCCTGGAATACCCGCATTTTGTTGTTGCCCTTCAAAATCGTCGGCATGATGTAGTAGCCGCCCTGCAGGCCTTCGTTATAAGCCGCTTCGCCTCCGCAGAGGACCTCAGCACCTTCCTCTTTGCCAATTTCAATATAGTTGAGGATCTTTTCGTACTGATCGCTTGAGGCTTGTGCGCCCATCATTGTGGATGGGTCGAGCGGATGCCCCAGTTTGATGGCATTCGTGCGCTCTACAACCCGCTCAATGAAAGCGTCAAAGATGCTCTCTTCCACCAGCATGCGGGATGGGCAGGTACAGACCTCGCCCTGATTGAGGGCAAACATAACGGCACCTTCCAGACATTTGTCGAAGAACTCATCGTCGGCATCCATAATGCTCTTGAAGAATATGTTGGGCGATTTGCCTCCCAGCTCCAGGGTAACCGGAATGATATTCTTTGATGCGTATTGCATAATCAGCTGCCCGGTGGTTGTTTCTCCGGTGAAGGCTACCTTATTGATGCGGGGATTGGAAGCCAGCGGCTTGCCTGCTTCAATACCAAAACCGCTCACGATGTTGAGCACGCCGGCAGGCAGGATGTCCTGAATCATTTCCATCAGCACCAGAATGCCTACCGGGGTCTGCTCTGCGGGCTTCAGCACCACACAGTTGCCGGCAGCAAGTGCAGGGGCCAGTTTCCAGGCCGCCATCAGGATGGGGAAATTCCAGGGGATGATCTGCCCGACTACTCCCAGAGGCTCCTCTACGTTGATGCAAACTGTATTGGCATCGAGCTCGCTCATGCTGCCCTCTTCTGCACGGATTACGCCGGCAAAGTAGCGGAAGTGGTCAACGGCCAATGGCATATCAGCAGCCATGGTTTCACGGAGTGGCTTGCCATTGTCCCAGGTTTCCACACGGGCCAGGGTTTCGAGGTTTTGCTCCATCACATCCGCAATCTTGAGCAAAAGCCCCGAGCGGTAGGCTGCAGCGGAGGTGTTCCAGGCCGGAGCAGCTGCCCAGGCAGCATCAAGCGCCAGCTCAATGTCTTCTGCCGTGGAGCGGGCAACCTTAGTGAAGGTGTTGCCGTCTACCGGTGAGGTATTTTCGAAATATTCTCCTTTTACAGGGGCCGTCCATTTGCCTCCTATGAAGTTATCGTATTGCGCTTTAAACTTTGGCGGGCTCAGTTTATCCTGAGCAATAGTGGATGCACTACTCATAATTTTAGTTTCATTTTCTGTTTTTGTAATACCTGAATTCAAAATCGAACCATGCATTTTCCGGAGCAACGCCGGTTTATCGAATTCAAATTTCAATCGTCAGGCCATTCCGGAATTTTCTTACGGAACAACTTCCTGAAAGCAAAATTATGAGGGTTTTCATCCGTAAGTTTGACGTATTCTCTCACAAACTTGTACTATCCTAGCAAAGAAGGTATGATATGCCGCCTAAATCGTAATTTTATTTGGCAAGGCCGGTCCTTAATAAGATATTTGAAGAAGATCGGAGAGGATAAAAAATTTACTTCGGATTATTCAGCAGTAATATAGCGGAGCCCATGAGGAAGCCTCCCTATCGGCACAAAAACAGCGACTTGATATGCAGTTACCTCAAAACTTTTCCTTATACCGCCGCCTCGACACGTTGGTGGAGAACAAGACTTCCTTCACGATGGAACAGGCTGAGGTCAATATTTTTGAAACCCATCAGCAGGCCGAAGAGGTATTGCTGAAGTTTCACCAACCGGTTTTCGCCAGTATGATCCGCGGCAAAAAGGTGATGAAGTTGCGCGAACAACCATCTTTTGAGTTTTTGCCGGGCGAGTCGCTGCTACTGCCGGCAGATGAGACCATGTGCATCAATTTTCCGGAAGCTCAAACCGACAACCCCACACATTGCCTGGCGATGACGCTTTCGGAAGACCAAATCCGGAAAACCATTCAGTCGCTCAACGAGTCTGCGCCTAAGGGAGATGGAGAGGAATGGGCCTTCACGCCCAGCAGTTTCCATTTTACGAATACGGTGGCGATCAAGCAGATCATTCAGCGATTGCTGTTCCTCTGCACGGAAGACCACCCTTCCAAAGACCTCTTTGCCAACCTGATGCTGCAGGAGCTGATTGTGCGGATACTGCAGGCGGAAGCGCGGGCCAATTACATCGAGCAGGGGCAGGTGGATGACAGCAACCGCTTGTCCTTCGCTATACGGTACATCCGCGAGCACCTGGGAGAGTCGCTGACTGTGGAACAAATCAGCCAGAAAGTCTACATGAGCGAATCCAACTTTTACCGGGTGTTTAAAGACCACTTTGGGGTCACGCCAGTGGAGTTTATCAATAATGAGCGGATAAAACTGGCGCGCCGTATGCTGGAGGACCCTACCCGCAAGGTACAGGATGTCTATCTTACTGCTGGTTTCAACAGCGGATCGTACTTCAACCGGGTCTTCAAGCGGAAATACGGGCTGTCGCCAAAAGCCTACCGGGAGCAGGTTATGGGAAAATGTTAGGGCGCTGCTTAGCGCCTCAGTAAGCGGTTCATATCCAGCACCAGCCCTTCTTCTATGCTAATGGGGTCTGCCCAGTCGTAAATTTGCCATGCCCGGTTGGCTTGCTCGGCAACCATCACTTTTTCTGTATCTGAAAAAATCCAGACTACTTTCTTCACGCCAAACTGAAGGAGTTCCTCCGTTTTTTCCTGATAATATCCCAGTGGATTTTCAATATCATGCAGTGCAGCTTTGGTATCTATTTCAATGACGAGCTCAGGTGGCACCTCCAGGTACTTGTCGTCCAGTTTTTCTACTAAACCCGCTTTGACAACAGCAATATCAGCTGCTCTCCACGATTTTTTAGAGAACTGCAATCCTACTTCATTGGTAAAAATCAGATAATCGTCACCCAGAAAGGTTTTCAACAAAAAGATGAGTTCGGCTACAATTAGTGCCTGTATTTTGCTACCGCCCATTATTTCATCAATCTGTTTACTACCAGACAGGTAATCCTGGTAGCCTTTGTAATACACAGGCTGGCCATTCACCATTTCGTAGACAAGGCTTTTAGGTATTTCCTGCACTGCATTTTCCATATTTCAACTTATTGGCTATCTCAATGTAAGGGAATAAACTTGAAATGGCAACAAAAGACGAATGGCCAGCCCATCACAGGCGGCCATTCGAAAATATGTAGTAAAATTACTGTCTTCCTTATTCAGGTTTGATCAGCTCTGCCTGTTTGGCGTAAGCACCGGACTTCAGCTTATCAGAAATCGCAGTGAAGGCTTCAATGGTCTGATCAATATCGTCCTGATTGTGTGCCGCCGTCGGGATGAGGCGCAGCAGGATCATGCCTTTCGGAATCACCGGGTACACGACTACAGAACAGAAAATATCGTAGTTATCGCGCAGGTCTTTCACCAGCACCATTGCTTCTTCTACAGAGCCGTGCATGTACACGGGCGTCACACAGCTGGACGTATTGCCCAGGTCGAAGCCACGGTCGCGCAGGCCTTTCTGCAGATTGTTAGCGTTTTCCCAAAGCTTGTCTTTAAACTCCGGGCGGGTGCGCAGCATCTCGAGGCGCTTGATATTGCCAATGGTAAGTGGCATCGGCAGCGACTTGGCGAAAATCTGAGAACGCAGGTTGTAGCGGAGGAACTCAATCACTTCGCTGTCGCCACCTACAAAGGCACCGATGCTGGCCATAGACTTCGCAAATGTGCTGAAGTAAAGGTCGATGTCATCCTGTACGCCCTGTTCTTCACCGGCACCGGCACCGGTAGCGCCGAGGGTACCGAAACCGTGCGCATCATCCACCAACATGCGGAAGCCGTACTCTTTTTTAAAAGCAACGATTTCCTTCAGGATGCCCTGATCGCCGCGCATGCCGAACACGCCCTCAGTGATCACAAGGATACCGCCTCCGGTTTGCTCCTGGAAGATCTTTGCCTTCTTGATTTGCTTCTCGAAGCTTTCAATATCGTTGTGCTCGAAAGGCAGGCGCTTGCCGATGTGCATGCGGATGCCGTCGTAGATACAAGCGTGGCAGTCTTTGTCGTACACCACAATATCCTTACGTGTCAGCAGGGAGTCTACGATGGACATGATACCCTGGTAGCCGAAGTTGAGCAGGAGGACTTCCTCCTTGTGCACGAATTCTGCCAGGTCCTGCTCCAGCTTTTCGTGGTAAGACGTCTCGCCCGACATCATGCGGGAGCCCATCGGGTAAGCCAGGCCCCAGTCGCGGCTGGCTTCTTCGTCCACTTTGCGGATTTCCGGGTGGTTGCCCAGGCCCAGGTAGTTATTAACGCTCCAAACAATTTTTTCTTTGCCCTGGAAATGCATACGGCTGCCCAGCTCGCCCTCGAGCTTTGGGAAGGTGTAATAACCGTGCGCCGTGCGGGACCACTTGCCCAGCGGCCCTCTGTCTTCCAAAAACTTTGCAAATAAATCCATAAAGAATTTGATTTGATGATGATTACCAGACCTTTTCAGCCTGCTTTTTGTCCACCCATTTGCCCCATTTGGCATTGTAGGTATGGACTTTTCTGGTTTGCTCGCCGGTGGTATCCACAACGGGCAATCCCTGATTGACCCATTCGAAAATACTGCCGTACAAATTGTACACTTTGGTAAAGCCCCGTTCCCGGAGCTCTTCCGCCACTTTCTCGCTGCGGTAACCAATGGAGCAGTAGAGCACCACCGTGCTATCCTTGGGCACCCCTTTGAGTGCCTGTTCGTCTAAATCTTTATAGCCGAGAAAACGGGCGCCTTCAATATGGCTCACGTCGTATTCTTCCCGGTTTCGAGCGTCAAAGATATAAACTTCATCCTGAATATCCCTAACCTCCTGAACGCCAATTGTTGGGACCGTGAACCGGAGCAGGCTGCTGATCTGCTCATCAAACTTCGGATTGCCCACCGGCGGGCGGTCTTCCGGCGGCTGTGTACAGCCCGGGCGGCCCAGCATGAGTACGCCAATAATGACGGAAAGGAAACGCATGGTTTTTACTTTTAAGTGACGGAAATCAGAGCTGAAGCGGGCCTTTGCCGACCTTATCAGCGATCCAGCGCCCGTCTTCACAGTATGGTACCAATTCGGCATGGATAAAGTTTTCGGCTTCTTCCTTTATTCGGTCCGGGAAGAACAAATGCAGGTTGGGCCCGGCATCCAGGCTGAAGTACAGCGGGTGCCCCGTTTCCTTCCGGTAAGCCTGCACCTTATTAATAAGTGTAATGGTGTGGGGCTGCATCAGGATGTAGGGTGGATTGGAGGCCATCATGAGGGCGTGCAGGGTGAGCGCTTCGCTTTCGAGTATGCGCCCAAAGTGTTCCTCATCGCCGGTACGAAGGGCGCTTAGCAGGTCGTGCATGTGCTGACGGGCCTGCTGATAGCGGTTGCCGGCGTAGATGTTGCCATCCATCAGCCCATGCCCTGCCCGGCTTGATACTGATTTTTCCCCTTTGCTCACTATAAGGATGGCATCGTGGTACGTCTTGAACACCTCATGCACCTGTTCTGCCATAGGGATGGCGTACAAATCCGAAGACCCGGGCACTTCGCCCATTTCTCCCCACATGGCCAGCCCTTCGTACACCGAGCGGCTGGCACTGCCGGAGCCCAGGCGGGCTACATAGGAGGCTTTTTGCCGAAAGGCATCATCGTTACGGAGCGTGCCAAAGAGTTCGTCCTCTATGGTGCACAGGCACAGGGCCAGCGCACTCATACTTGATGCTGAGGAGGCGATGCCCGAAGAGTGCGGAAAGGAATTTGTGGAACGTATGGTCCAGTCCAGTTGGTTCAGGAAGGGGAAAATCTCCGTGATGCTTTCCAGAAAGGCTTTGACTTTTTTGGCGAAAGCCTCATTGGAGCTGCCATCAAAGTAGAAATCCAGGGCAATGCCCCGGTCTGCCCCTTTTTTAGGCGCATAGCTTACTTCCGTCTCCGTATAGGCCCGGTCCAGTGTAAAACTGATGGAAGGGTTGCGGGGCAACTGCCGCCCGTGCTTGCCCCAGTACTTGACGATAGCCAGGTTGGAAGGGCTGCGCCATACACTTCGCCCGGGCTGGACCTTGGCGGTTTCGAGTACCAATTTTGGGTTTTTATAATCCATTGACATGCGTTGCATTTTGGGTCTCACAAAAGTAAGGTTTAAACCCTTACGATAGGAAAGTCGGCAGGCAGATACTGTAATTTAGCTATTCACTGTGCTTACCCTGACCTGCAGCCGACCAATTAGAAGGTTTTCATTTGATTTCATCAACCAAAATGGCATTTTAGTGTCTCTTGTTTACCAACCGGCGCATTTACGCCTGATTGATTTCAACTGGAACAACCAACCTGAGCAACATCCCAACTCCGAAGCACACCCATTAATTGACCTAATAATTATCTCATCAAAATGAAACCACTCTACTTACTTATTGCCCTTTTTGTTTCGCCCCTGTTACTGACGGCTCAGTCGGAATGGGACACCATAGCTCCCTTGCCCAACAACCTGGTGACCGACCACTCCTATGCTTTTGCGCTGGATGGCAAAGGATACTTGGTTGCCGGTGCGGATGAATTCAGCTATTTGGATATTTTCTTTCAATACGACCCTGAAGCCGACACCTGGACAGAGCTGGATGATTTCCCGGGAGGTTTCCGGGGCTTCGGCATTGGAGATACCTGGGATGGCAAAGCCTACTTTGGTTTTGGGTTCAACGGTTCATCCTACATGCGCGACCTCTGGGTTTTCGACCCTCAGACCGGTGAATGGACGGAGCTGGCATCATGCCCCTGCCAGGCAAGGATCCATCCTGCCTTTATTGCGCACAACGATAAAATCTTCGTAGGCATGGGCGGTTCTGCCAATGGCAACCTCCGGGACTGGTGGGAATATGACATGGCTACAGACAGCTGGAGCCAGAAGCCAAGTTTCCCGGGCGCCCGCAGGCACCACCCTTTTCAATTTGGCCTGGGCGAATACATTTATACTGGCTTTGGGCACGGCGACAACTTCATCTCTAACCAATGGTACCGGTATGACCCTGCAACAGAAGAATGGACCGAAGTGGCCACTCTGCCGGCTGAAGGCCGCGTGGCCGGCACTCAGTTTTCCTACAACGGAAAAGGCTATGTGCTCAGCGGGGACGGAGGAGACCATACTTCGATGGAAGAAGGCGAGTTTTGGTCTTATGACCCGGAGCTGGACCTTTGGGAGGAACTGCCGCCGCATCCGGGTGTTTCCCGCTGGGCTCCGGCATCTTTTTTGCTTGACGGCTGGGTTTATCTGCTGGGCGGCCCCTCAAATGTGAACGGTACGCTAAATTATGCCCCTAGCAATAACTACCGCTATCAACTGGAGGAAATCAGCAGCTCCCCTGGGGAATTGGTCAAACAGCCCGCTCTTTTCGAGGCTTTCCCAAATCCGTTTGCCAGCCAGGTGCAGCTCAACTGGCATAACAGCGAAACGGAAGGCCTGGTCCGCGTACTGAATAATCAGGGGCAGGAGGTTTTCCGCTCAAAGGAACTCCTTCCCAGTCTGACACTCGACTTTTTGCCTGCCGGTATTTACACCATAGAGGCGACTATCGGCCCGGAGCGTACCGTAAAGCGCATCACCAAACAGTAAAAAACAAGCCAGCCTGGAGGTAATACCGGGCTGGTATTTTTCTTTTTTTGTTAGCGAAAAGGGGCTTTTGCCCCTTTTTTTAGGTCAAAACGGAAGGTTTTTTGGTTGTTTTTAAGTCTTATTTTTTGATAAAAACTAAAAACGTATTATAAAATTATTTAACCTATTGTTTGAAATCCTTTATTTGAAAGACCTTTGCTTTTAGTTCGTAAAAAATATACTTTTATTGTTTTGACAAATCACTCTTTTTGTAGTTGTGAAGCTGTTTTTCTGCCTGCATCTTTGTATCGTAATCAGAAGGGAAATACAATCCCTACCAAAACTCAAAACTTTATCAACTTAATTTGTGCTATGAAAAATTTAATGTTTGGAGCCCTTGCGCTCATCACCGCCCTCACACTTGGAAGCTGCAACCTGCTTGATGACAACAGCTCGCCCGGCGGCAACCCTTTCAGTACTGTTTTCAACCCCGATGCCGTTTTCAGCCCATGCGATGATGGTGTGGATGCCAGCTACAGCGATCTGCCTGAAGCCGCACAGGACTACATTCAGGCCAACTTTGCCAACTGGGAAGTGGATGATGTGGACCGGTACCTTGAAAATGGCGATGTGCGCTTTGGCGTAGAACTCGACAGCCTCAACTTCGAATACGAGCTGCTCTTTGATGCCAACGGCAGCCTCATCAGCTCAGGGCCAGATGATGACGACACCTACATCAGCATCAGCGACCTGCCGCAGGAGGTACTTGACTACCTGGAAGCTGAATTCCCGGGTATGGCAATCGACGAGGTCAGCATCGACGTGGAGTACGGACTCGAGTTTTTCGAAGTTGAACTGTACGACGACCTGGAAGTCTACTTCTCTATCGATGGCATCTTCGTATGCAGCGAAAACAGCGATGGCAATGACGATGATGATGATGACTACGGTGACGATGATGACAACGGTAACGATGACGATGATGATGATGACAACGGCAATGATGATGACGACGATGACGACAATGGTAACGACGACGACGATGACGACGACGACCAAGTCAATAACCTGCCTGCAAGCGTGACCGAGTTCATCAACAGCAACTACCCAGGTTACCACATCGACGAAGCGTACACTGAGGAATTCTGCAACAACACCAACATCCTTGAAGTGGAAATCGAAATGGGCAGTCAGGACATTGACCTGTACTTCGACCTCGACGGCAACTTCCTCTTTGAAGGAGACGATATCAGTACATCCTCCCTGCCCGCAGCAGTAGTGGCTACTCTAAATGCGGAGTACCCCGGCTACCAAATCGACGATGCAGAAATACTGACCCTGCCAGACGGTAGCATTCAGTACTGGGTAGAAGTCGAAAACAACAACGATGACGACGAAGATGAGTACGATGTAGTACTTACTCCTGATGGCAGTATCATCTGCAGCTTCGAAGACTAAACGATAGAAATGCTATGAAAACGAAGATTTAGTTTTCCCCCGTATTCAATTGCAGAAGGAGTCATCAGAGATGGCTCCTTTTTTTTGCTTTTTAAAGCCCCTTTTCTTTGGCGCAGACAAGCCCTATGCACGGGCCGGTTTGAAATACGCGAATTATTTGAGCTTTAAATGGGGCCAAAATCAATTTTCTGATAAAAAACAGAGCCGTCGCTAAACACATAAAACACTATTAATCAAATCAAAAACTAAACATTTTAACAAAAAATACAATACATAATACCATCCAAAAAAAACCGCCGTTGCAAATCCATTCTCAGCTCCAATTTTAACATTTAAACCCGGAACGGAGCGGTTTGGGCATTAGGCACAAACCCGACGCAGGAATCTGCCGATGTGCATCGGCACAGGTATGCCGACACCAAGCAGGTTTGAACCTCAAACCACTTCGTCGCAGGTATAGCCATAAAAAATGGGAGGAAAGCCGATCAAACAGCCCACCTCCCATTCACGGAGAAAAACCAGTGATAAAGACCGGTTAATTAGTGCCCTCTTCTTTTTCCTTTGCCCGGCGGGCACGCTGCATTGGGTTTTCTCCACCACCCCAGCGGCTTGTGCCTTGGCGCTTGAACATTTCGAAGCGGTTCAGTTGTGTACGCGGCGGATAGTAATTGTTGCCGGTATCAACATCGGCTGTTTCCAGGTAAGGGTCGAGTACCACCTGCGCCACTTCTTTATCTGTGATGAAAACCTTCTTCACCATCTCATCATCCATTTTCCAAATCTCAGCGGGGATGTAGTGGTCTTCGGTCGTGCCATCTTTAAACTGCAACTGAACGATGATCGGCATCACCAAACCTCCTGCATTCCGGAACGACATTTCGTAGAAATTCTTACCCGCCTTCAGCATTTCCTGCTCATCTGCAGACAAGCTGTTGAGGTAACGATCGTAAGCTTCCTTATCCAGGATATCAAAATCAAGCGGATCGTAATCGGTGTAAAAATCCCGCAGCGAAGGATCAATCTCATCCTGTGTCTGCTCGATATCGCGAGCATTCCGGAGGCTGCTGATGTACTGTGGCGACTCACTGCGCTGCTCCTTAGAAATCTTACTTTCCACCAGCGGGTCTTTGGTATCCATACGGTAGTACTTCACATCTTCCAATGCGATGTCCACATGATCGGTGGTAAAGAACCAGCCACGCCAAAACCAGTCCAGGTCAACCGCAGAGGCATCCTCCATAGTCCGGAAGAAATCAGCAGGAGAGGGGTGCTTAAACATCCAGCGATTGGCATACACCTTGAAGGCATAGTCGAAAAGCTCGCGCCCCATAATGGTCTCCCGCAGGATATTAAGGGCCGTCGCCGGCTTGCCGTAGGCATTATTTCCAAACTGATAGATGGACTCAGAGTTGGTCATGATTGGTGATATCTTCGATTTGTCCCCCTTCATATAATCAACGATTTTGTAGGCAGGGCCGCGGCGGCTTGGATAGTCGCGCTCCCATTGCTGTTCGGCCAGGTACTGCAGGAAGGAATTCAGCCCTTCGTCCATCCAGGTCCACTGCCGTTCATCAGAGTTGACGATCATCGGGAAGTAGTTGTGCCCCACCTCATGTATAATCACCCCGATCATGCCATACTTCACACGCTCGCTGTAGGTCCCATCGCTCTCGGGGCGGCCGAAGTTGAAGCAGATCATGGGGTATTCCATGCCAATAGACTTCGCATGAATAGACCAGGCCACCGGATAGGGGTAATCGAAGGTATAGTGCGAGTACCACTTCAGGGTATGCGCAACTGCTTTAGTCGAATAGCGTTCCCAAAGCGGGTTGCCTTCTTTAGGGTACATCGACATCGCCATGACCACACTGCCATCGCTCTGCTCTACGCCCATGGCATCCCAGATGAATTTCCGGGAGGAAGCGAAGGCAAAGTCACGCACATTCTCAGCAGCAAAAGTCCAGGTCTTCTTCTTATCAGACTTTGTTTTTTCGTTCTCGCGAGCTTCCTCCTCCGAGTAAATAATGACCGGTGTTTCTCTTTCTGCACGCGCTTCCTCCAGTTTTTTGCGCTTATCGCGCGGCAGGACGTCATTCGCATTTTGCAAAGTACCCGTGGAAGCCACCAGGTGATCAGCCGGTACTGTGATGTTCACTTTGTAGTCGCCAAAGGGCAGGGTAAACTCGCCACGCCCCAAAAACTGCTTATTCTGCCAGCCCTCTACATCGTTGTAGACCGCCATGCGCGGGAAGAACTGAGCGATGGTGTACAGGTAATTGTCATCCTCTTCGAAATATTCATACCCAGAGCGCCCGCCAATTTCCATGCGGTCATTGATATTGTACCACCACTTCACCTTGAACACAAACTGTTCGCCCGGCTGAATAGGAGCGGGGGGATCAATGCGCATCATGGTTTTGTTGACGATGTGCGGTAGTGGTTTGTTATTGGCATCCCGTACATAGTCCAGCTTAAACCCGCCATCAAAAGTGGGCGTGAGGCGCTTTAATTGACCAGAGGACATCCGGTCGTCCATCTCACTCTGCTGTATTTTGTAAGTATCCGAATCTTTGGCACGCATGTTTTGATCAAGCTGCACCCAGATGTACTCCAGCGGGTCCGGCGAGTTGTTGGTATAAGTAACCGTCTCCTCCCCGTAAATCCGCTGCTGCTCATCGTCAAGCTCTATGTCGATCACATAGTCCGCTTTTTGCTGCCAGTATTCATGCCCGGGCGCGCCTGCCGCATTCCGGTACACATTAGGCGTAGGCAGTTCGGTGTAAAGCTGCCTGAACTTATTGGTATTGGTATTTTCTTTTTGCGCCCATGCCCCTAATGCAAGGCAAGACAAGAGCGGCAGTAACAATAGCTGCTTCATACTAATCTTTAGTTTGAATTTAATATTATCGATTGCTTGCAAAAGTAGCGTTTGCAATAGTTTTCTAACAGCAAAAAGGAATGCTTGGTTGTGGCGCCGTCAAATGTTCCACGTGGAACAAAAATGCCGTTCGATGGTATGTTTATCGAACGGCATTTAAGTCACAGCTAAAAAGCACAGGTTCA
This sequence comes from bacterium, assembly GCA_024742755.1. Lineage (GTDB taxonomy): Bacteria > Bacteroidota > Bacteroidia > Chitinophagales > Saprospiraceae > Phaeodactylibacter. The sequence continues at coordinate 23,152 of JANSXW010000063.1, forward strand.
CCCCAAATGCTCCAGCAACCACTCCTTTACAGAGCCATACTCAGGCGGCATTAAATCAGCTACTTTTTTCTGGTCAGCCAGTGCAGCCAGCCGTTCCGGCACGTGTATGCCTTGACCAAGAATAGCCTCCACATCAGGCAGAAATTTAGCCGGGTGGGCGGTTTCCAAAATCACTCCATTCGCATCAGGGTGGCTCTCCTGATACTCCTGTAGGGCCAGGTAACCGACTGCTCCGTGGGGGTCAATGACATAATGGTACCGGTCATAAACCTCCTTTACAGCCCGGCGGGTGGCTTCGTCTGAATAGGCATAACCAGTTATGGAAGCCTTCATATTGTTCCACGTGGAACGTTCCTCCAGGTCATAGTACAGGTCTTGCATGCGCGCGAAGTTGGAAGGGTTGCCTACGTCCATTGCGTTGCTCAAGGTACGCTGAGAGGGGCGGGGCTGATAGGCTCCGGACTGCAGGTACTCCGGTACGACATCATTGATGTTCGTGGCTGCGATGAAGTGCTGTACGGGCAGCCCCATGCGTTGTGCCAAAAGGCCGGCGGTGAGATTGCCGAAGTTGCCACTGGGCACGCAAAAGACAACGTTTTCCTGGTTTTCTAATTGCTTAAATGCTTCGAAGTAGTAAAAAGACTGTGGTACCAGACGGGAAATATTGATGGAGTTGGCGGAGGTCAGGCGGATACGGCTCGTGAGCTCCTCGTCCAAAAAGGCCTGCTTCACGATCGCCTGGCAGTCGTCGAAAGTGCCTTCCACTTCAAGGGCACTGATGTTGTGCCCAAGGGTGGTGAGCTGCTTTTCCTGCAGGTCAGAAACTTTGCCTTTGGGGTAGAGAATGACGACCCGCGTGCCAGGTGTTTGGTAAAAACCAGCGGCTACGGCGCCTCCTGTATCGCCGGAAGTAGCCACCAATATGACCAACTCCCGGGACTCGCCCTGATTAAAATAGCTCATGAGCTGCGCCATGAAGCGGGCGCCAAAATCCTTGAAGGCCAGGGAAGGGCCATGGAATAATTCCAGTATGTGCTGCTGCTCGTTCAGGGATACGACCGGAGCCTCAAAATTCACCGCATCATCCGTAATCTTCCGCAGGTCTTCATCCGGAATAGCGCCCTGAAAGAGGGTCTTCGCTACAGTAAAGGCAATATCCTGAAAAGAATAATCCTTCAGGTTGCGGACAAAAGACCCGGGCAGGGCGAGGATAGACTCAGGCATGTACAGCCCATTATCAGGGGGCAGGCCGCGCAGTACGGCTTCCCGGAGGCTGGTGAATTCGCTTCTGTTTTTTGTACTGTATAGTCTCATGGCTAAGCTAGTATTTTTGCACCTTCCTTATTGATAGGGGAGACGAATAGATCACAGGGAATGTCCTGATTTAAAAAGGCTTGCCGCATGGCAGCGCCGGCTGACTGCGCAGTCGCACGCCCTTTGCATAAGGCAAATACAGATGGGCCCGCCCCGGAAATGCTGCACCCCAATGCACCGGCTTTCAAGGCAGCCGACTTGACGGTGGCAAAACCAGGAATGAGCTGAGCACGCTGGGGCTCAATGATCACATCTTGTAATGACCGGCCAATCAATTCATAGTCTGATTCGTACAGGCCAACGACCAAACCGCCCAGATTACCGGTTTGCTGAATGCACTGGGGCAGGGTAGTGGTGGGGCTGAGCACATCGCGGGCATCCTTGGTCAGGATACTCACGTGGGGATAGACCACAGCCGCATGCAGTTCGTCCGGAATAGGCAGGCTGTGGACATCTAAGCCTTCATTCGCCCGGATGAGAATAATACCGCCCAGCAAAGAAGGCGCTACATTATCAGCATGATAAGCCCCATCTGCAATTTGCTCGCCCAGGACGGCGCAGTGCAGGGATTCAATCTTTGGCACAGGCATTCCAAGCAAGGCATTAATCGCCATTACCCCGGCAGCTGCACTTGCTGCGCTCGATCCCAGCCCGCTCCCGAATGGCATTTTTTTGTGAATCTCCAGCTCGACGCCCAGCTCTGGCTTACCCAGCTGCTCAAGCAAACGAATAGCGGCAAAGCCTGCCGTATTCTTTTCTGCCTGAAGCGGCAACTTGCCACCATCGCCGGAAATGCAGGCAATCCGGACACCGGGGCTTTCAGCCAGCCGGGCCACCACCTCATCCCCGGGGCCATCAATAGCAAATCCGAGTATATCAAAACCCACCGCTACATTCGCTACAGTAGCGGGTGCAAAAACACGTACTTCCTTATTCATTAACTGAGGTAGTTTCCAATGGTGATGATTTCAGCAAAAACGCCGGCGGCCGTTACTGCTGCTCCGGCACCAGGCCCGCGTACCACAAGTGGGCGGTCTTTGTAGCGCTCCGTGGTAAATACGATCATATTGTCACTGCCACTCAGGTTGTAGAATGGATGGTCAGAGTCTACCGCTTCCAGGCCAATAGTAGCTTTAGCCCCTTCCAGCTTCGCGATCATCCGCAGGGCTTTACCTTCTGTTTCAGCCTCTGCCCTCAATGCCTCGAAATGCTGATCTGCATCGGCAAGCGCGCTAAAGAAGGCCTCCACGGTATCTGCTTCCTGACAGGCAGTGGGCAGGATGTTCTCAATCTCAACATCTTTGGCTTCCAAAGGCAAACCGGTTTCCCGCGCCAGGATGATCAGCTTGCGCTGTACATCCAAACCGTTGAGGTCGATCCTCGGGTCCGGCTCGGTGTAGCCCAGCTGCTGAGCTTGCTTTACGATCTCGCTAAAGCTTGTGCCCGCTTTGAAATTATTGAAGATGAAAGATAAGGAGCCCGAGACGACCCCTTCAATCTTCAGTATCTGATCACCGCTGATGATGAGGTCATTTAAGGTCGAGATCACCGGCAGCCCTGCACCTACGTTGGTTTCGTACATAAACTGTACCCCCCGGCGGACGGCAATTGCTTTCAGCCGCTGATACTGCGCGAAACCGGAAGAGACCGCAATCTTATTGGGCGTGGAAATGCTAATGCTGGAATTGAGGATATCCTCGTAATAGGCAGCGATTTTTGCACTTGCTGTATTGTCAATAAATATGGTGTTCGATAGATTCAATTCTTTCATCTTACCGATGAAGATGGCAGGGTCCATATCCATACCATTGTCCTGCAAGGCCGCCTTCCAGTTGTCCAGGTCGATGCCTTCTTCCTGGAAAAGCATTTGCCGGCTGTTGGCCATGCCTACGATCCGGACCTCCAGCCCCCGCTTCTCTTTAAGGTAGGCGCTCTGATCTTTGATCTGTTCAATCAGCGTACTGCCAATGAGCCCGACACCAATCATGAACAAGTGCAGTTCTTTGGTATCCGAAAGGAAGAAGGACTCGTGCAGGGCGTTCAGGGCTTTCGCTTCATCTGCCCGGTTGATCACCACCGATACATTCAGCTCAGAAGAACCCTGGGCAATGGCGACCGCATTGATACCATTGTGGCCAAGCGCCTGAAAAAGCCGGCCCGAGATGCCCGGCTGATAACGCATGTTCTCACCGATGATGGCGACCACTGAAAGGTCCGCCTCTATTTTGACCGGCGAGATGACCTTCATGCTCATTTCATACTCAAACTCCTCCTCCACACGCTTGCGCGCTTTGTTCGCCACAGCTGGCTGAACAGCAAAGCTTATGGAATGCTCTGACGAGCCCTGCGTGATCAGGATGATGTTGATGCCCGCTGCTGCCAGGGAAGAAAACAGGCGGCCTGCGATGCCCGGCACTCCAAAAAGCCCGCTGCCCGACAAGGTCAGCAGCGCTACATGGCTGATGGAGGAAATCCCTTTTACGGCGTGCCCATCCGGGTCTGCGTGATCGGAAATCAGGGTGCCCTCAAAAGACGGATTAAAAGTATTTTTAATATAAAGCGGAATCTTTTTAAGCAATGCCGGCTGCAGGGTCGGCGGATAGATAACCTTGGCACCGAAGTGGGACATTTCCATCGCCTCTGCGTAGGTCATGCTAGGTATGGTAAAGGCCCGTTTCACTTTGCGGGGGTCAGCAGTGAGCACGCCATCGACGTCCGTCCAGATTTCGATCACGCTAGCATCAAGCCCGGCGGCAATCAGCGCTGCGGTATAATCTGACCCGCCACGCCCCAGCGTAGTCGTCAGCCCACCTTTGGCGGAAGCCACAAAACCAGTGACCACTTGTACGTCCGGGTGCTGCGCGTAGTGTTCGCGGATTTTCTGGTAGGTCAGCTTGAAGTCCACCCGTGCCGAGCCAAATGCTTTATCGGTCTTAATGACCCGCCGCGCATCCAGGTAGCTCGCGCTAATGCCGCTTTGGCGCAGGACATTCGCAATAATAAAAGCCGAGTTGCGCTCTCCAAAGCTGAGCACATAGTCCATCGTGCGCGATGAAGCTTCCCGGACCAGGAAAACACCATAGAGCAGATTTTTGAGAACCTCATGGCTGCGCTCCAGCTCCGGGAACACTATAGCCTGGAACTCTTCATTGAGCAACTCGCCGACGGCATCCCGGTGCCTTTGCCGAAAGGCATCGAAGGCCGCCTGATAAGCTTCATCGCCTTTTGCGGCAAGTGTACTCATTTCAATAAGGGAATCAGTGACCCCTCCGAAGGCAGAGAACACTACCGTGAATTTTTCGCCTTTCGTATAGTAGCCCTTTAGGATATCGACGATACCCCTGATGCGCTCTGGCTTGGCGACGGAAGACCCGCCGAATTTTAATACTTTCATGAATTAACTCCGTTCAAAAAGTCTGTGGATGATGGCGCCGGACCGTTGCTATTGGAATTTACTGCAAATGGATAGCAAGGCAGCAATGGCAAATGTATATAGGTTTGTTGGATTGTTGGGCAGGTGAGCGGTAGAAATGCCCTTGCCTTGACCGTTTGATCAGGTTTTGGCGGCCGTAATTTTTGAAAAAATGGCGCATGAATGGCGTAGCTTCTGAGTGATGGAAATCCGCACAAAGATACAACGCCAAAGCAGCCTGACTAAAGCATCAGACTTTTAATCCGCTGAAAACCCGGAATCCAGCAGTGCCAGGGCTTCATCTTCTTTCGCACGCATCTTCCGGGCTTCGGCCTCTGACTTATCCGGATAACCACAGAGGTGGAGCACCCCGTGAATGATCACCCGGTGCAGTTCCTGCTCAAAAGGGACCTTTAGCGTATTTGCGTTTTCGCGCACCCGTTCCACGCTTATAAAAATGTCAGAGTGGATGATTGGCGGTTCAGCGTAGGGAAAGGTGATGATGTCGGTGTAGGTATCGTGGTCCAGGTATTCCAGGTTGATCTGATGGAGGTACTGGTCCGAGCAGAAAATGTATGCAAGCTGTCGAAGCTGTCCATTTTCCTGCTCTATAACGGTTTCGATCCAGCTGTAGAGCTTTTCGGGATGAGCAGGCAGAAAACCGGCATCCTCATCGTGAAAGGAAATGCCTGTTTCCAGTTCAGCTTCCGTATCGAAAGGCCAGTCTGTAGTCATTAGAGGTTGAAGTGCATTTCAACGGTGGAGCCGTTGTTGTGAAAGTGCACGCTGTCAGAAAGCTGTTGCATGAGGAAAACGCCACGCCCGCCTACCTGCAACAGGTTTTCCGGGGCAGTCGGATCAGGTACAGCGGTAAGGTCAAAGCCTTCACCTTCGTCCGTTACGCGTACGGCCAGGCAATTGTTCTTGCGCCTCAGCTGTATCTGTACGGTTTTGGATTCGTCATTGCTATTGCCGTGGATGATAGCGTTGTTGACGGCTTCGGTGAGGGTAATCAGAATATTGCCGTAAATATCCGGGGCTATCTGGTACTGTTCGACCGCACGTTCTACGAAAGACTCTACCAGGGCGATGTTCCTGGTATCAGAGGAAAGTTTCAGCATAATAGGCTCCAAACTCATTGTTACTTCCTGTAATGTAGGTCAAATTTCAGTAAAAAGCAAGTGCGCCTGAAAAGCAGGCGGGCTAAAATAGCCTCAGCCCGGCCCAATTGCCAGACGGAGGCTACAGGTTTAGTCCGTTTTCAGGGTTTTGAAGTATTCTTCAACAATAAATTTGTAGTACGGCTTGAGGGAAGGGTTGACCGTTTTGTACAAATCGATTTCGGCTTCCCGCTTTTTGATGTACTCTTCGAGTGAAGGGGGCACTTCCCGCTCCTGCTGACTCGCCTGTTCAGCTTTGCGCTTCTCTTCGTACTCGCGTTCGCGCTCGGCTTTCTCATGCTCGAGCAGGCGGGTGAGGATATCCTGCTGCCGGGTCATCATTTCGTTGGACAATCGCTTATTGACCAGGTCTTCTTCGATTTTGTCCATCTGGTCCATGATGTTTTCGAGCTCGCGGCTGCCCTGCCCCTGCTCTTTCAGCTTTTGCTGTTTTTCTTTGAGGGCTTTGCGAAGGGCGGCCTGCCGGGCGGCCATCTTAGCAAATTCCTTGGCACCGGGGCCTCCTTTGCCTTTGCCCTCCTCCATCTGTTTTTTCATTTGCTCCATCATCTGATTGAGCGACTGCTGCCCCTGACTGATTTTGTCCTTGGGCTTGCCGCCCGGGCCGCTTCCGCCCGGATTGTCGCACATCTGATTGCCTGCCATTTGCCCGGCCATCTGCTGCTGCATTTGATTCATGACCTCGCTGAGCATGAGGGCCAGGTCATTCAGGTTTTTCATGCTGCGCTGCTGATGGTTGCTGGCCTGTGGCTTGTGGCGCTCTTCGAGTTCTTCGAGGCTTTCCTTCAGGTTGGTTTTGATGGCTGTCACCTTCTCCGTTACGAAGGATTCGATTTGGAACACCCGCTTGCTCAGTGCCTGCAGGCTGTCCTCCACCAGGCGGAAATCATCCTCCAGCTTAAATTGTTCCTGCACTAGCTCTACGTAGCGCGGGGTATTGATTTCTGCCGCTTCAAACTGATCGATGAGGTCTTCCTGCCCGAAGGACAGCCCCACGATATTTTCCAGCAACTGACGCAGGGCATCCATGTCCTCCTCCATCTGCTGCATCTGCTGCGACTGCATTTCCATCTGCATGGAGTTGGCCATGTTTTTCATCTTCTCCGAAGCTTTTTTCTGAGACTCCGAAGCCTTTTTGTTTTGTTTTTGCTCCAGGCTTTCCTGGCTTTGTTCCATGTCCTGCTTAACGTCTTCCATCTCCTGCTCCCGGTCTTCCATGTCTTGGGGAGACTCCATTTCTTCGTTCTTCTTCTGGATATTCTCCATTTTTTCCTGGAGCTTATCGAAATCTTTATTGAGTTCTTCCTGCTTTTGTTTCAGCTCTTCCTGTTTGGCTTCCTGCTCTTCAGGAGACTGTTCAGCTTTTTCTTCTTCTGCCTGCTCGGTTTCCTCGCTGAGCTTTTCCTGCTCTTCCGCCATTTTGTTGAGCTCGTCAATCGCCTCGTTCATTTCCTGTTCCAGCTCCATTTGCTTGAACAGCTCCAGCATGCGGTCGAGCTCCATTTCCATTTCCTCGTCTGACATTTCCATGTCTTCCATCATCTCCAGCGCTTCGTCCTTGTTGAGCTCCTGCATCAACTCCTCAAGCTGCTTCATGAGCTCTTTCATTTCTTCGCTCATGACATCTTCCATCATCTCTTGCAGCTTCTCCTGCTTTTCAAGGATTTTTTCATCCTGCTCGCTGTACTCTTCCTGGTTTTTGCGGTTTTCTTCGAAGGCTTTTTTCGCTTCTTCGATTTTCTTTTCGAGGTCTTTCTGGCGTTCCAGCAGTTTTTCCAGTTCCTTGCGCTGCTGCCAGTCCAGTTCTTTTTCCTGCAGGAGCTTTTCCCGCATTTTGCGCATTTCGTCCTGTATCTTTTTGGATTCCTCCAGTGCTTTTTTCAGCTCGTCCTTGATCTTGTTGTCGTTCTGCTCCGCCATTTCCTTGTACTCATCAACGGTAGGCGTAGCGTAGACCATGAGGTTCGTCCGCGCGGTTTTGCTGCCGTTTACACCATCGTTGTCAGCCACTTCGAAGTAGTAGGTCACTTCATCGCCCGGCTTGAGGCCAAGGGTATTGATGTCAAAAACGTGATCGTACTGAATCTGCTTGCCCGCAGGCTTGTCCAGCACAACGGTCTGCAGTGCGCCCTGCTCTCCTTTGGCCGGCTTGATGCGGTAATTAAACGTCAGGCTCCGCAGCCCGTAATCGTCTGAAGCTTCACCGACGAAGAAAAGCACCTTTTGCTGTGTGCTGTCGATAAATCTTTTAGCGGAAATATTGGGGTGAAGGTCCGGTACTACCGAAATGGTGTAGGAAATAGAATCGGCATTGGGGAGCGCTTTGTTCGAAACGTAGAGTTTGTAGCCCTGATCTTCCATCACCCGTTTTTGATAGGTGAAAAGATCATCTGAAAAACGCTTGGCTTCCACCCGGTCTTCCGAACCGGTAAACTTCAGGTCGATCGCGTCAGTGTGCTCCGCATTGAACACCCAGTCGATGTTGGTGCCCGCTGGCACAACAAGGTCACCAATGCTTGACAGTTTTTCGTCTTTGCGCTGAGTGTAGGCCGGAAAGTCCAGCTCCACGTCAAAGCCCAGTACATTAGGCTTGCGGAGCACATTCAGCTCGTAGGGCTTAGACTCCACTCCGCTGGAGAACAGCTGGAACTTTGTACTCTTTTGGACATTGCTGAAACGGTAAGAAAAGGTATTTGGGGACTCCTTCACCAGCCGGTACTGCACATTGTCCACATCGATAAACACCTCATTCGGCAATTGGTCCCCTTCGATTTTTACCGTTAGCGGATAATCTTCGAACTGTACGACGGAAGGGGCTTCTTCCTCCAGGATAAAACTAAAGGGAGCTGGTTTTTCGAACTCCTCATTGTTTTTGATCAGGCGGGTGGTGCTATCGGTAATGAGGTTAGCATTGACAAAGAGGATGATGAGCAGCAAGGCAAGCGGCGGGAGCGCATAACGGAGGTACTTGCGGTTTTTCCGCAGGTCGATGGCTTTTTTGAAAGGGACCGGCTTGATTTCTTCCGACTTTTGGTTCACGCTCGCCATGATGAGCTCGCGGCTGCTGCCTGCTTCTGCCTGCGAGCGGAGCTGCAGCACGTTGAGCAGCTTATCCTGTACATTCCCAAAGTGCTGGCCGATGATCTGGGCGGCCTGCTCATGTGAGATGACCTGCCCCAGCCGGAAATACCGTGCCAGCGGTAAAGCCACCCAGAAGCCCACAGCCAGTGCGCTCACTCCGATAAAGGAGAAGAACATCAGCTTGCGCACCCCCGAACTGAAGTAGTAATAATATTCCAGGACGCTAATGGCCAGGAACAGGAATAAAATCAGCCCTACGCTATACAGCGCGCCTCTGATCAGTTGGTTGATATAGTACTTGCGGATAAACTGGTCCAGCTTTTCTATGAGCAGCTGATAATTGTCTTGCTTTGCCATGTTGCTTTTTTCCTCAAAAATCTAATCGTGAACAGACCCACTAATAACGAGCCCAATGCCTTAAAAGATTGACAAACAGCCTGCTTTAACAGACTTTTACTTATCAGAATGGTTGCTTTTAAGTAAAAATACGCTGGTCTTAAGGGGATGATGATGCGTGCAAGTGAATGCTAAGACTATGTTTGGAGCTTACTCCTATTGCAAACCAAGGACTTATGAACCCCGCTGAAATGCGGGGCAGGCTCTGGCGTCATCTTTTTTAGCTTATTTGACCCGCCAAACGCGCTAA
>JANSXW010000186.1 GCA_024742755.1 bacterium
AAAAGTGATGGATTTAAGGGCCGTAAAATTAAATGGCGATATGGAGGGTTTTATGCAGTTTGTCATTGGCTCAGAACGCAAAATCCGCCTCCAAAAAATGGCGGCATGATGGATGCCCCGCTTTTTTGTCACGCACTCAAAGCTTTTTAAGGCGGATTAGTTTAAAATGCTCAATAAAGAGTTTTTGCTCGCCGTTTTCACCGGGCAGGTAGGGTTGATTCTGAGGATAAAAAAGAACACCGTCTTTCTTGTAATCTTCTAAAGAGCCGGAAGTATAGGTATTCTTTGTGCAGTATGATTTGAAGTACTTGCTTTCTTGCTCTGGGTGATATATTTCGATGTTGACAGTATCCTTTCGCCTGCGTTTGGAGACGAAGTATTCCTCAGTTGGAAATACAGGCTGCATTAACTCTGTTTTGAATGCTGCATGAAATGCAGGTGTTTTTTGGTTGAGATCATAAATTAATAGTCCTTCCGGCCAATAAAGATCTGGCCCTAATGCGCCACCATAGTGTACAGCCATCCAATTATCGTTTCCGGTAATCACTGGTGCGCCGCTACTGGAGCCTTTACTCGTTCTAAATGTAGCAATGACTTCGCCATTTTTGTTGAATACCCTGTGTTCAGCAAGTATCAAAAAGGCATCGTAGCTTCGGCAATCAGCTGTAAAACATTCCATCAGGTAAAGTGTGTGAGAAATAGCAACGGTGTTACGGTTTTTACGTTTAGGGTCGCCTGGGGTTTCAGCAGAAATCTCTTCCCCTGAAAAACCTAACAGCATTCCCTTGTCAATACGAGACAAAACGGTGGTGTCTTCGACGAAATTTTTTACGAACGCAATGCCTGATTTGTCAAGTCTCTGCACGGAATTGGTAACTAAGCCGGTTTTACTGTATGTTGGCTTCTCCTTTGCATTGAGAACTTCCAGAAAAGGGCTCATCTCTACTAAATCTACCTCTTTATCTACCCTCCCGGTGACTTCGTCAACAAACTCTAGCTTAGTCACCCCCATTCTATTGTATTCCTGTATATAATATCCGGTGCGGAAAAAATCCTGGGGCGGTTTCTTTGTTTCATATTTTTTCGGAACGCTATCCAATTCAATTTTTTCTTGAGATAAAGGTCTTTGTTTGCCTGTATGGGTATAGGTAATAGCAGTATTCGATATTAGAATCCAAATAACCAAACCGCATGTAATTAAGCTTGGTATCCGAATATGATTTAATTTCATAATGCAATATTTTTAATAGTGAAAGTCTTTAGAAAACAACCGCCACAGCGCTCCCTCAAGCGCTGTTGAGCGGTTATGTAAGTAAAGATTTACAACAGTGTCCTTACGGCATCGATCTTGCAATAGAGCAAGCGATGAAAATAAAGACATTGCTGACTTCTAACTTGTACAGCTGCTTATGGCACAATGCAATACATTACAAGTACCTTTTCCTAACGTAATCCATAAGGATGATTAGGTAAGAGCTTGATAAGCATGTACACATGCATATAGCAGCAAGCAACTCCGTTTTCGTTCTCGTTGTAAATCTTACTAATGGAAGCTTTCCTGAGGGAGGAAGGCTGTAGCGATTTTGACTGAATAAATTTGTGCAGAGAATTAATTATTGCTAAAATTAAAGACAATTTTTGGTTTTTCCAAGTCTAATGTCTTTTTTTTGGAGCTCTTACAAATAGGGACTTGGGCGCAATTTTTGTCAGCATAACGCCGCTAAACCATCTCTTTTCTCAATCTTTTACATTTACCTCGACTAACCTAAGCTTATGAAGCACAAAATTGCAATTGGCACCGGCGGCTCTAGCGGGACCATTAACGCCAAAGCATTACTGGGCCGCCTGGTTCAGGTACAGGATTTGCCAAAATTAGTAGGTATTGTGATGAGCGATAACGCCAAATTCAGCTGGAAAAGCGAGCTGGGGGACAACTTTTACGAAAATTATTCCTCAGCCTATGGTGACAATCGTGACTTTATGCTATACATAAGCTCAGGCCTCTAATCAACCTTTGGGAACGTACAGGAAAAGGTGACCCTGGTAACCAACATCATCAACGCGTGCGCTTTCAATAAAATTACCTGGGATATGCACCTCCCGGTTGTGAAATAAATAGGAAAAGTAATACTTTTATCCGCGGTACCATTACTAAACTATACAAGTGAACTAAAATAGGACATGAAACTTTCTATCTTCTTCCGATTAGGGTGCTTATTTGGCATTATTGGCATGCTGCTGCTTTCCTCCTGCGGGCAGGAAACGGCCTCCACTTATCCGGTGAACGACCAGTCTTTTGTCATGGAAGGGCCGCTTTTTCAAGGGCCTAATACCGCACAGACCTCTTTTACGCCCGCCATGAAGGGAGAGGGGAAGCTAACGAGTGCAACGCTTAGTTCTGCCGTATTGAAAGCGCCGGAGGGGCAAAACTTTGATGCCTTTTCAGATGTCGTGTTGCAATTGGTAACCAGTTCCAGCGATATGGTTCAGGTGGGGGTGTTAAACCCCGTTCCCAAAGGCCAGTCAAGCCTTACCCTTCAGGTCTCCAATGAAGCGGATTTATCAGAATTGCTGTCTTCCGGGGAATGTGTGTGGGTCATTGACGCCAATATCCCCGTTGACATGATGGACACTACTATAACCTTTTCGGGAGATTTTACGTTTGATGTAACCCACACCAAATAAAGGGGCTTCCCGTTGGTATTAGGCCCCATTTTTTAACCCAATTACCACTTTTAACCAATTAAAATCATGATGAAATCGATATTTCTTACCTTCTCTCTCGCTATACTAACAGTGGGAGTTGCTTTCGGGCAAGACAAAAAAGCAGATCAAAAAGAAGCGGACCGCCTCATCGGCGTTTGGGCGCCCAGTAATGGCCGCGCGCTGGTGAAAGTTCAGAACATCGCAGGCAAATACTACGGCCGCATCGTTAAGCTCAAAGAGCCTATTGACCCGGAAACAGGGGAGCCAAAACTGGATAAAAACAATCCGGACGAGACTTTGCGGGATACGCCGCTCCTGGGCTATCGGATGCTCAAAGACTTCGTTTACGCTGGCGATGATGAATGGACCGAAGGAACGATTTACGACCCACTAAGCGGTAGCCTCTACAGCTGTACCATTAAAATGAAAAAGGATGGCAGCCTGGATATCCGGGGGTACATCGGCGTTAAGGCACTGGGCCGTACAGATGTATGGACCCGGGTCAAATAGAACTTCGTAAATGCAGGAAATCTTCGATTTCCTGCATTTTTATCTGCACTTGATTGAAATTCCAACGCTACAAAAAGCACTACCGCAATGTCTTATCGTATCTTGTTGTTGCTGTTCGCATGGATGTCATGCGGATGGCTCTTCGCTCAGGCGCCTGACAGCACGGCGCAGGAAAGCGACCTTGATTTCGGCGAATTTGATGATTTTGACTTCGGAGATGTAGAGGTGAAAACCTATTGCTCCTCCAAAATTATCGGAATTAGCCCTCAGCAGCTGATTTCCCTGGGTTATGACTTTCAGGGGAGCTATGAGGCCAGTTTTTCTGCCATCGGAAGTTTTGAAGATGGAGCGGAGGTGCCCCAGGAGACCTATCAAATTAACTCCACGCAGGGCGTACGGCTGGTCGCCAACATCCCGGTCTATTCGCGCAATAGCCTGGTCGTTCAGCTAGGGGCCAATATATGGGACATGCGGTATCAGTTTGACGAACCTGATGACGAGATTAACAACCAAGTTGCCCGGTCTATCAGTGAGAATGGCCTGCGTACTGCCGGGATCAATACCACCATTTTCAAACCACTTGATGAGACCCGCTTCCTTCTTTTTCAGGGAAGCGCCGATCTGAGTGGCGACTATACCTTCGATAATATGCAGTCCCTGGAATACCTGCGTTACTCTGCAGCTGCTCTGTTTGGATGGCGGAAAAGCGACTACTTCCAGTGGGGGGTAGGATTGTCGCGTACCTACCGGGTCGGGGAGCTGAATTACATCCCGGTTGTCCTGCTCAACTGGACCGCCAAAGACAGCCCCTGGGGGGTAGAATGCCTGCTGCCGGCCCGGGCACACGTACGCTACAGCTTCAGCCCGCGCAATATGCTGTTTGCAGGCTTTGAGTTGGAAGGACAGAGCTACCGCATCAACGGGGTTTCTGAAACACTAAACAATCAAAGCCTGGAAATCCGCCGGGGCGAAATGCGCTGGCGGGCGATGTGGCAACGGCAACTCTCCGGCTTTATATGGCTGCAAGCCCAGGCGGGGTACCGCATTAACTGGAGCTATAACGCAGATGCCTTACCCGGAGGGGATGAATTTTTCCGGGGCTTTTTTGGCAATCAGGAATATGCCATGCTCAACACCCTCACCAATCCATTTTATGCCAATATCAGCATCAACCTGGTGAGCCCGTAGCGCTTTGGTGGAAAGGGTTGTTTCTTAATTATTCATGCTGCTTTCTGTTTTGGGGCAAATGAGTTAGGTGGCAATGTGACTGAAAACACTCGCACCAGCTTAATGAAAGATGGAGCGGGTATCCCCCACAATACCTGACCCTTAAGCCCGTGGCAGGTCAACCATAGCACCACAATACCAAAAAAAATACCCAACCCCTCCGATACCCGGAACAATCGGTACGCTTCGATCCTTTACTCCTCAACCAACCTACGATCATGAAGCACAAAATTGCAATTGGCATCGGCGGCTCCAGCGGGAGTATTTACGCCAAAGTACTGCTGGACCGCCTGGTTCAGGTACAGGATCAGCTGGAAGCGGTAGGCATTGTGATGAGCGATAATGCCAAATTCAACTGGGAATACGAGCTGGGGGACAAAAGCTACGAAAGCTACCCCTTCACCTTTTACGACAAGCGGGATTTCATGGCGCCTTTTGCGTCCGGCTCTGCCCGTTACGGCACGGTGATCATTTGCCCTTGTTCCATGGGACTGCTGGGGCGCATCGCCACCGGCGTTTCGACCGACCTCACCACACGTGCCGCTGATGTGGCCCTGAAAGAACGCCGCCGCCTCATCCTGGTGCCCCGGGATACGCCCTACAGCCTAATACACCTTAATAACATGAAAGCGGTGACGGAAGCCGGCGGCATCATCTGCCCGGCGAGCCCTTCCTTTTACAGCCGGCCCCAAACCTTTGAGGAAATGGCGGCGACCGTCACGGATCGCGTACTGGACCTTGCCGGGCTTGATTTGCAGAGCTACCGCTGGGGCGAAACCGGAGAAGATGTCCGGTAATAGCAAAGCCTTAGGTAAAGGCGGTGGCGGTGGGCAGGCAAACGGATTTTGCTTAACTTGCTGGGAAATCACCCCTATTTTATGAAACAACTACTTTTTGGGGCTACTTTGCTTTTTACATTCTTTTCAACAGTGCCTGTCGTTGCGCAAGACGACTGCGGTTGTCAGGAAGAAGAAGTCATTACCGTTTGCTACCTCTCTAAGCTGGACTACTGCGGTGCTTTTGGCGCTAACTGCGAATACACCTTTGACGGGGACTTCTTTGAAGGCGGGCTGGTGGCTAAACTGCAAAACCCGGCATTGTTCGGTGAGGATGGCATCTCCTGTGACCTGGAGCTGAAACGCGCTACACCTGCTGACCTTAGCAGTGTGCAGGCCATCAACGATTGTGGCTGTGATATGATCTTCGTAGGTCAGTTTCTCACCCTGGATGTTTTTGGGCAGCCCGATCTTACAGAGTCCGCAGTTCCAACCCAAACGCTCAATAATATCAGAGACTGGTCTCTGGCCTGCGAAAGCAACCTGGTGATCGTCACTCAGGCCGAAGCCAGGCCATGGGGCTACATCACGGCCAATCAGAATATCAATCCGAATACCCCGGAGGAGGAAACATCCGTCTCTTCCATCTTCGACGGGCCCTTCGGCAGCCTCAGCTTTTTCAATCAGGGGGGCTCTTATCAGGGCGTTTTCACCGGTCTGCCAACTACCGGTTTCGAAATCCTCGCCAATGATGTGACTGGCGCGCCCACGGTCGCCCTGGATGAAGCCACGAACGACATCATTCTCGGAGATGTGGGCATCCTGTGTTCCAACGGGGCCGGAGAGATATCCCTGGGGAACAGCATTGTCAATAACAACGACATTCTGGCTGCCAATATCTTTGCATTGGGCTGCCGGATTGCTGAGGGCATTTCCACTTCAGACCAGGCGTTCACCGTCTGTGAAGGGGAGCCGGTTGCGCTTCCGGCCGGCGGGGTCGCCAACGCCCCCGGAGAATACCTGGATACGCTGACCGCTGCGAATGGCTGTGACTCCATCGTGCTTACGCAAATCACCTGGCTTCCTCAGGATACCATTAACCTGGGCAGGACCACCTGCTTTGAGTCCGGCTACAGTATTGAGGTGGATGGGAATGTCTTTGATGTGGACCGCCCGTCTGGCAGCGTACTGTTGCAAAATGCTTCAGGCTGCGACTCCCTGATCAATGTGAACATCAATTTCGTGGAATTCCTTAGCACGAATATCCAACGGGAAGTCTGCGAGGACAGCGGCTACAGCATCACTGTAAACGGGACGACTTACAACGAAGCCAACCCCAACGGGCAGGAGGCGCTCATCACTTCAGAAGGCTGTGATTCCATCGTGACTATTGACCTGGATTTTGTCCCTTTCCTGGCTGATACATTAGCGCTGGATGCTTGTGAGAACAGCGGCTTCAGCGTCACAGTAGGCAATACCATTTATAATGAGTCTAATCCCACGGGCGAAGAGGTCCTCCAAAGTGTTTACGGATGTGATTCCATAGTAACGGTCAACCTATCGTTCAGACCTGTCAGTACCACCTACATCGAAGTGCCTGTATGTGAGGGCGAGACGTTTACAGTGGGCGGTGTACCATTTCCGGCAGGGACCTCCACACAAGTCGTGCTTACCAATCAGTACGGTTGCGACTCCATCCTGTTTGTGGAGCTGCCGGAGCTACCTGCACCGGTAGTTGACATTGATACGGCGGTGACTATTCAGCAGGGCAGCGCGCACACCTTCAATGCATCAGGCGACCCTGCTTTCAATTATTCCTGGAGCCCTGCGGAGGCGCTCACTTGCAGCAGTTGTATGGCAGCGGAGCTGATGGCAAATGTTTTCCCTGCCGTAGTGGAGTTGAGCGTGACGGATACGCTGGGGTGCAGCTCCGTATACACGGTCCGTCCGGAATACATCTGCACGCCTTATCTGCCCAATGCCTTCTCGCCCAATGCGGACGGGCGTAATGACACTTTCTTTCCATTTGTAGTCTGCCCCAATGCCACTTACACCCTGCAGGTATTTGACCGCTGGGGCAACCTGGTTTTTGAGTCTTCCGAAAGCAACCTGGAGTGGGACGGGCAGATCAACGGCAGGGCTGCCCCAATTGGCGTTTACGTCTACGTGGTACAGTTGGAAACCGCCTTCAACCGGCAGACTTTTTCCGGAGAGCTTAATCTGGTGCGCTGAGAGCACGATTCGGACCTAATTATGAGTTTTAATAGTGCTTAAAATTTCTTTGCGGAATGAATGACTATATGAAATACATTGAAATAAATCCTAATGTCATGATGGGGAAGCCTGTCATCAAGGGAACAAGATTGACGGTGGAGTTGATTCTGGAAGAAATGTCTGCTGGTAAGGAAGTTGATCATTTGATAAGTGCTTTTCCCAGGCTTTCTAAAGAGGCAGTTTGGGCTGCTTTAGCTTTTGCTGCAGATGCAATAAAAGGCGAAAGGTCTTACCCAATTGCTTTATGAAGTTTATTGCTGCAAATCACTAATCCTCCTCCAAAATCTCCTTCACCCGGCCCACCTCGCCCGTTTCAAGCTTAACTTTAATGCCGTGCGGGTGCTGCGGTGATTTCGTAAGGATCCGCCCGACGTAGCCTTCCGTCAGTTCGCCGGTCCGTTGATCCTGTTTTTGCACGATGTGCACCAACTGCCCGGGCTTGATATTTGATCGCTTTCTGCCGTCCATTCTTTTTTCGTCAAAGATACGCTAACTTTGCAGCATGATAGAAATTGGCACCTTCCAAAACCTCAAAGCCGTGCGCGACACGCCCCACGGCATGGTCCTTCACAATGAAGAAGGCGATGATGTCCTGCTGCCCAATAAGTATGTGCCGGAAGGCCTGCAAGAGGGTGGGGAAGTAGAGGTGTTCGTGTATACCGATTCTGAGGACTGGCCCATCGCTACCACGCAGCGTCCCTTTGCACAGCGCGATCAGTTCGCCAACTTGCTGGTCAAGGAAATCTCCCCGCTCGGTGCCTGGATGGACATGGGGCTGGACAAAGACCTGCTCGTGCCCTTTTCTGAACAGGACCTTCGCATGGAGGCAGGGAAATACTACCCAGTCTACGTTTATGTGGACGAAGAAACCGACCGCCTCGTGGGTTCCAACCGCTTCCGGCGCTTTCTCTCCCAGGAGAACATTACCGTAGAGGAAGGGCAGGAGGTCGACCTTTTTATTTTGGGCTTCTCCGATCTCGGTGCCAAAGCTGCGATCAACGGACAACATGAGGGCCTGATTTTCCAGAGTGATATCTTCCGCCCCCTGCAAGCCGGCGAGCGAATCAAAGGCTATATCAAGACTATCCGCCCGGATGGCAAAATTGACCTTACCCTTCAGCCCGAAGGCTATGCAAAAGTAGAGCCTAATTCGGAAAAAATCCTAGAACGGCTCCGCTCTAACAATGGCTTCCTTCCACTCCATGACAAAAGCGACCCCGATCTTATTCGCGAGCAGCTGCAAATGAGCAAAAAGACGTTTAAAAAAGCCATCGGAACCCTCTACAAGCAGCAGTTGATTGAGCTGGTGGAAGGGGGGATTCGGTTGAAGGGGGGGCGTATTTGAGTCTTTGAGTTGGCGGTATTGTAGTCGGCAGTTGGCAGTCTTTGAGTCTTTCAGTCGGTAGTCTTGTAGTCGGCAGTTGGCAGTCTTTGAGTCTTTGAGTCGGCAGTCTTTGAGTTGGTAGTCTTTGAGTCTTTCAGTCGGCAGTCTGGCAGTTGGGCAGTCGGCAGTTGGGCGGTTGGCGGTCTTTGGGGCTCGCTTTGCGAGGTGGTAGTGGGGGCTCCTTCCTATGATGTGCCTGCGCTGTCTTTTGCTTTTCTGAAATGGGGCTGCGTGTTGGCTGTTGCAGCGTGTTCTGTTGTTGTTCCTCTTCTGGTACAGGTGTTTTCTTTCCAAATTGCCTTTTGGGTGTCGTAATGTGGGAATTTGAGTCCAGATTTCCCACGCTTTCCCACATTCATTCATTTTGATTTTTCGGCTTTTGTCATCAAAAAGCATGGAATAGTGCCATTTTTTTGATGATACGGGTCTGTAAGCACATTGTTTTTTGGGATGTGAGGAACTTTTTGAGTAGAAAACGTGGTAAAAAGTGGTAAAAAGTGTCAGAAAGTAATACATTTGAAGAAATGACTAGGTGAAGAAGTGAATTTCGAACAGCTATTAGGTGAATACGAGTGCAAAATAGACGCCAAAGGGCGCATGCGCATGCCGAGCGGGCTGATTGCTCAACTCGGCGAGGGCGAAGCACTTTCTTTCGTCATCAACCGGGGCTTTGAGCAATGCCTCATGCTGTACCCGGAGCCGGTTTGGGAGCGGATCACCAACGAGATCAATCAACTGAATCTCTACAATAAGAAGAACCGCAACTTCGTCCGTTACTTCTACCGCGGCGCACAGAAAGTCTCTATGGACAGTGCCGACCGCATCCTGGTCTCCAAGCGCCTGCTGGAATACGCGGGCATTGACAAAGAAGTGGTCCTGTCGGCTTATCACGACAGAATTGAAATATGGGCAGCCGATCAGTACGAGGCGCTGCTGGATGAAGAACCGGAGGATTTCTCCGACCTGGCAGAGGATGTACTGGGCAAGGCAAACGGCAAAGCACCGGAGCTATGAGTTACCACCTCCCTGTGATGGCACAGGCCTGTATCGACGGGCTGGTCACAAACCCTGAAGGGGTTTATGTGGATGCGACCTTCGGCGGGGGCGGGCACTCCCGGCTGATCCTTGATCACCTCGGTGAAGGGGGCAAGCTGGTAGGCTTCGATCAGGATGAAGATGCGCTGGCGAATGTGCCGGAAGATGACCGGTTCATTTTCGTGCAGCACAACTTCCGATTTCTGAAGCGCTTCCTGAAGTTGCACCGCATCCGAGAGGTGGACGGCATTATGGCAGACCTGGGGGTTTCCTCCCATCAGCTGGACGTGCCGGAGCGGGGCTTTTCCTTCCGCTTTGACGCACCGCTGGATATGCGGATGAACCAGCAGCAGGAAGAGACGGCGGCCAGCTTGTTGCAGCGCCTCACCGTTGAAGAACTTCAGGACATCCTGAGCCGTTTCGGGGAAGTGCGCAACGCCAAAACGCTGGCAGAACAACTCGTGGCAGAACAACGGGTGAAGCCGATCGAAACCATCGGAGCATTCCTGGCAGTCGTCGATCCACTCGTTCGGGGCAACCGCGCGCGGTACCTGGCACAGGTATTCCAGGCCCTGCGCATCGCCGTGAACGATGAGATGGGCGCACTGGAGGATTTCCTGAATCAGTGCCTCGAAGTGCTGAAACCCGGCGGCCGGCTGGTGGTGCTTTCCTACCACTCCCTGGAAGACCGCATGGTCAAGCATTTCCTGAAAACCGGGAATGTGGAGGGCGTACAGGAAAAGGACTTTTATGGCAATATCAACCGGCCCTTCAAAGTCCTGACCAGGAAAGCCGAGCTGCCCACTGAAGAAGAAATTGAGCGCAATTCCCGCGCCCGCAGCGCTAAGCTGAGGGTAGGGGAGCGCAAAGCATAAATGAAAACCAAATGGCAAAGAGACAAAGCCCAATCGCAGGTCTGTTCGACATGGGGGTCTGGAGCAAAAAGC
>JANSXW010000296.1 GCA_024742755.1 bacterium
AGATGCTGCACAGTTCGCGGTGATTGCATAGTTGTAGGTAGTGCCTGGTGTCAGGGTACCCGCAACAATGGTCAGCTCGGTGGACTGCATGTTGACAAAGTCGACAACCGGCTGGTTGCCATTCTCGATGTCAACGGTGTAGTTTTGCACCCGATTGTATGGGTCCTCTATATCCCAATCCAATACAACGACACCATCACAGTTGTAACTTACTGTCACGTTGCTAGGCGCTGGGCAAGAAGGTGCAGGGGGATTGCTCTCGGCACAAGTCTCCCAGCCATAAATCAGAGATTGAGGTACATCCTGGACTACTGTAATTCTACGTGCAAGGCCGCCATTAGGAGCCGTTGGTGAATTAACGATACAATCCTCTGAATTATCAAGGTCTTCAAATTGTTCCTGGGCAAAGAAGAACATGAAGTCCTGTTCGCCCGCGGGTACAGTTACAGTCTTGCAGTAGATACCATTTCCCATATCTTCCATCAGGAAATCAATGCCTGGGTTAAAGCCATTGAAGGTACCTGCTACTGCAGGCGCATCGACAACGGAGAAAGGGGAAAGGTCAAGGCAAAACTCAATATCGGCAGTTGGTGGAGGGGGACAATTGTCTTCACAGGTCTCCCAACCGAAAGTCACGGACTGAGGCATTCCTTCTTCTACTGTAATTCTACGCGCAAACCCATCAGTAGGTGCTCCCGGAGAACTCACAACACAATCGTCAGCAACATCAAGGTTTTCAAACTGCTCTTGAGCAAAGAAAAATTTGAAGTCGTAATTGCCTGGATTCAACCCTATTGTTTTGCAGTATATACGGTTGCCCATATTCTGCATCAGGAAATCAGCACCAGGGTTGAAGTTGTTGAAAGACCCTGCTATTGCAACTGCATCTGAGACAGGGAAACAACCAAGATCTACGCAAAACTCAACATCTACCTCCGTTGAAGGAGGGGGAGGAGGTGCTCCACAAGTTGAGAAATAGATATTGTCAACATAAAAATCTCCGGATCCAGTTGGCAAACCTGAGAAAATTAGTTGAGAAATTTGGGAAGCACTGCCCAGAGTGAAAGCCGGATTCGTTACAAGGGCTGGGTTGGAAAAGTCGACCATTGGAATAGAAAATGTATTCCACCCCGATTGAGTCGGGGTAAAAGCTATTTCACCTTCTGTTTGGGGGCCGCTAAAATCAACTAATTTTACCCTGAATGTAGTCATATTCGATGTCCAGACATCCACATTAAAGGTGGTCATTGCAGATGCATCGACAGGCGTACCGAACATTTCGATCCCAAGAAAGTCAACATTCTGATACAACTTAGTATCGTTGCCGTCAATCTGCAGGTCAGTTAGCGTTGTAGCTGGTGGTGACCAGGGCGTTAACCAGGTATCCACCGGTACATCTGTGTAGGAATTGCTAAACAGGGATATTACATCCTGGTCACAATCCGGGTCAGGTGCCGCCATACTTGGTTGTGCAGCGGCATGCCCCATAAACAGGAATAAAGCCAGACACGCCGTAGCTAGTGGCCTAAACCATTTTTTAGGACTAACGAATAAGGTATTCGTTGTTTTCATAAGATCACGATTTGTTTAAAAAATTAAGGTCGTTACTAATTGCATGCCGAGCTGGCTCCAATAAAAATGATCAGGAACAGGTCGCAATAAAATTAATCAGGATGAAGCACCCTTAGAATGATCACAATATGAAACGCCAACAAAAAGAATAAAAAGGCATTTGCACAATTAGAAATAAAAGTACAGAATAAAATGCAGAAACTACTTTAAAAGGATAACTTCTCCACTTTTAGTCACCACAGTACCGTTTATTAAGGCTATTTGCACTGAGTAGAGATAGATGCCAGGGTTTACCTCTTGTCCCCGGTAGGTGCCATTCCAGCCAAACTGACTGTCGCTGGCCGGAATATCTTCTTGAAGGAATACCACTCCTCCCCAGCGATCAAACACGCGAAAACTTAAGATACTACTTACATTGGCACCACCGTAGATCACAAAGGTGTCGTTGATTCCATCATCATTTGGTGAGAATACATTTGGAATGTAAATTTTTTCTGCCGGGTCTACAATAACTCGAGTCTGTGCAGTAATGATACAGCCGTTTTCGTCAATGACCGTGACAGTGTAAGTGGCTTGTTCACTAGGGCTTGCAAACGGAGCTAAACAATCGGTACAACTTAAGCTGGGGTCAAACGTCCAAATCACTGAATCAATAATTGCATTGGTGTTGAATGATAATTGGACACTATCCCCAAGAGCGACTTCAATTTCAGGAT
This sequence comes from bacterium, assembly GCA_024742755.1. Classification (GTDB taxonomy): domain Bacteria; phylum Bacteroidota; class Bacteroidia; order Chitinophagales; family Saprospiraceae; genus Phaeodactylibacter. The sequence continues at coordinate 2,289 of JANSXW010000296.1, forward strand.
TGAGGTCTAAAAACAAGAGATCTGAAGCCGAAACAGTAACAACGGTAGCTGTTTCGCAGCCTTCTGCATCCTGAACTGTCAAGGTGTATACGCCCGGCTCTAACCCCGAAAACTGCAGGTCTTCTACAAAGGCACCATCGTTCAGGGCTACCAGATATGGTTCCTGCCCGCCAATAAAGGATTCAATGACAATACTTCCATCATTTTCCCCAAAGCAGCTTTCGTTGGTAATATTCACTACGGGTTCTAGGTCAAGATTACAGGGGATTCCCGAACAAGGGATGCAAACGGAACCGTCACAGTCCAAGGTGGTTACCTCATCATTAAATGTATTAGGGTCACCGTCATCACAGGGCTGAGTTGTTGTGGCGCCATCATCGCAATCCTGCGGTATGCCTGCACAGGGCACGCAAATCGTTCCGTCAGACAAGAGGATGGTCTCCACATCATTAATGGTGCAGGGGTCGCCGTCATCGCAAGCCTGTACCTGCTCGCAGCTGCCGTCGGTGCCGCAGGGAGCGGCCTGGCCCGCACAGGGCACGCAGATGCTGCCGTCGGACAGGAGTACCGTTTCCACATCATTAATGGTGCAGGGGTCGCCGTCATCGCAAGCCTGTACCTGCTCGCAGCTGCCATCGGTGCCGCAGGGGGCGGCCTGGCCCGCGCAGGGCACGCAGATGCTGCCGTCGGACAGGAGTACCGTTTCCACATCATTAATGGTGCAGGGGTCGCCGTCATCGCAAGC
>JANSXW010000404.1 GCA_024742755.1 bacterium
TATCAAAGGATAAGGCAATAATATCGTCTCCGGCTAAGAGCGTTTTGCTGTAGCCGCTCTCATCGTACCAGGCATACCTGAGCAGGCTATTGCCCCCCTCAGATTGGGCGATGTTGTCTCCATCTGAATAGGCCAGGTCTCTTGGAGCCAGCGTATCGTAGCCAAACTTAGTACCGTCAAACTGCAAGGCAAACTGAAAAGCAGCGACATTCCTGAAGGAGTCAGGCTCCAAATAAACCCTTGTTTCACCAGGGTTTAGGCCCGTAGTCTCCTCGCCCAGGAATAAAACCATTTCACCGTCTACCTCTTCATCGCCACAATCGAAGAGGTTATCGCAATTGACATCCCCCATTTTAATTGCCTCAAAACAAGGCTCGGCCAGGCTTGGAGCTACATAGTCAAAGACAGAGGCATCAGGCAGTTGGCTCCAAGGCGAGCTGGGGTTAGTAAAAGAATAGCCGCAAGTGATAAAGCGCCAGGCTGGGACGTTAGGGTTAAACTGGTTTGTGATGCCCAGGATAACTTTCCGTATAACAATTTGATCCAGATTAGTGATAGAGCCACTTCCATTCACGTCAGCTGCAATAAGTGCTTTTGGGTCGGTTATAGGGTCAATACCCAGAACATGACGGCTGATTAAAACCATATCGAATGTTGATACCCCGCACCTTAAGAAGTCATTTTTACAGGCAGCGAGCTGATAGTCGCCAGAGGTACTGCAGGCAGGAGATGTGAACCATCCGAAATCGTAGCTTGGGACTTCGTCATTACAGGGTGGAGATGAAGTACAGTCATATTCAGGGCTGGAAGGGGACAACTGGCATAAATTCACTTTCCCAGGTACAGGTACGGTGGATGTGCACCCGATCTCAATTTGATGGCTCGGTGCACAAAAGGTTTGGTTGTTGTCAAAAATCGATTTATCAATAGACAAGACGCATTTGTCATCAGTTGTTTCGGGAAAGTCCCAACGTGCTCTTTTAATGCGAATGTCATTCACACATCCGCAGGAACCGCCGCTGACAATAAGGTTAAAAAGCCTGACCGGGTACCCAGCTGTTGTCGGGCCGGTACAAAAGGCAAAAGATACTTCTGTACCTCCTGCCCTCACTTCAATACAGTCTCCGTTTTGAGGATATTCTCCGCCCAATGCTGAA
>JANSXW010000260.1 GCA_024742755.1 bacterium
ATGGCCGGCTCTTCGCTCAAACGCCTTTGCCAATAGTAAAACATCGATGGGGCTAGCCCCCGGGCTTCACAGAATGCTTTCTTGCTCATGCCTGAAGAAGCTTGCTCTTCTAAAAGTTGCGCCATCTCTTCGGCGCGGCCATTGTTTTTCATCTCTTGCCTTTTTCGACAAAGGTCGCGCTTGCCGCAAGCGTAGGCAATACGGGGTTGCTCGGACGTTTACGCATATCCAGTCCAGAGTAGGATTAAGACAATTCGGGTTGGGATTCAACGATATTATCACTTTAGGTCAGAGCGCATATCCAGTCCAGAGTAGGATTAAGACTGTGTGCAACGGAATGGATGCTCTCACTCCTGGCAGTCAGAGCGCATATCCAGTCCAGAGTAGGATTAAGACCTACACTTACTCCCTTCAAGATGTCAATCAAAAGATGTCAGAGCGCATATCCAGTCCAGAGTAGGATTAAGACAATTGAAACAAAAATCTGAAGGAAAAAAGCTACAAACCGTCAGAGCGCATATCCAGTCCAGAGTAGGATTAAGACAAACTAAACCTCAGTTGTTATGAAATCGTGATATATGGGTCAGAGCGCATATCCAGTCCAGAGTAGGATTAAGACCTGGATTTTAGGATATGGAGGCGGGCCGGGGACCCCTGTCAGAGCGCATATCCAGTCCAGAGTAGGATTAAGACTCCTGACACTCTTTTAGAGTGTCAAAGTAGTTTCCGTCAGAGCGCATATCCAGTCCAGAGTAGGATTAAGACTTCACCCTCCACCCTGGAAGGAGCTTTAGCATTGTGTCAGAGCGCATATCCAGTCCAGAGTAGGATTAAGACAGGTTGGCGAACTTTCTAGCCATGACAAAAAAACGGTCAGAGCGCATATCCAGTCCAGAGTAGGATTAAGACAGGTCGTTTACCTGCTGCTGGAATGGAGTCATCGTTGTCAGAGCGCATATCCAGTCCAGAGTAGGATTAAGACTGAACCTTTAGGCTCAAAGGAAAACGTTCCATGAGGTCAGAGCGCATATCCAGTCCAGAGTAGGATTAAGATCCCGGTTAAGATGTACTAGCTGGGGCTAAACTGCATCAAGTACATCTAGAACCGGGACTAAATCGGCGCTATGGCTTTTGCTCGGTCTGCCGATTTAGCTATTTTGAGGACAGCTTACCTCCTATTAAGCTGGAGCACGGTCTTAGCGCAGTAGCTTGCCAGAGGTAGCCCTACGGAGCTTAACCGGGAAGCGCATACCGCGTAACGCGGCACACGGTATCCAGTCCAGAGTAGGACTAAATCGGCGCTACTTCTGTACTGTTTCCGCCGATTTAGCTTAGTTTTTTGGATTAGTGTATGCATTGATATTGTATTGGTCAGATGACCGTGCCTCACCGCTATAGCCTGTGCGGAAGCGGTTTGCACCGCATCCCCAGATGCTGACAAGCGCAGCTTCGTCAGTAAGAAAGGTGATCCCAGACGATGAATGTCTGGGCAGGACCGTGAAAAGTGTGAGCTTTTCCGGTAGCGCATACCGCGTAACCCATACGGGCATTGCAGGCGCGGCACGCGGTATCCAGTCCAGTGTAGGACTAAATCGGCACCCTGCTATAGCAAGCCTGCCGATTTTAGCTTACTGTAACCCATTGCATTTGGTAAGTTTGGCGGGAGCCTCAGACTCAAACCTGACTTTTCGGAAAACAAAGGAAGCGTGGATGAAGCATTAAAATTTCATGCCGGGTGCGTATCATTGAATGATAGATCGGCAGGATAACTTTGCTCTGACAAAATGGAAACTCCAATAATTCATCCTGTCAACCAAATCACCAATGAAATATTGTCCAGGTTTCATTTGCAGATCAGATCGGTTATTTATAATTTTAGTCCATCATCCCAGTTAATATAAAAACAAGTATGCTCAAACAAAAAACGCAATACAGGGCTATGCTCCCCATAGCCTTCCTCCTTCAGTTTTCCATTCTGATCCAGGCACAGGATCCCTACTTTTCACAGTTTTTTGCGAATCGGGTATACCTTAACCCTGCATATGCCGGATTTGACCCCGGAACAACGCTGACCCTCAATTACCGGGACCAGTGGTTTGGGGTTCCGGATGGCGATGCCTCTACCTTCCCTGATAGCTACCAGACTTTTAATGTTACAGCTGGTTTTCAATTGCCGTGCTTGTTGAGTTTGGAGGACATCAACCTTGGAATGGCGGTTTCTGTGTTCAGGGATGCCGCCGGGGGAGCGCCAATGCGTACATTGGGCGCAGCTTTTGCGGTCAGTCATGAACAACCGCTTGTACGTACGGGAATAAAAGATAAAGGAAAGTTAAAACGGCTGGACCTCAGAGTTGGCGCCCAATTCGGGTTTATGCAAAAACAACTGCGGGGAGATTATTTCATCTATTCAGATTTTCTCGACCCGGTGGGCGGGCTCATAACCGCTCCCGCCAGGCTTAACTTGTCAAGTGGCCTTTATCCAAGCCTCAATGCCGGTGTGATGTTGCGCGGCCGTTTAAGCGCATCCAAATACAAAGAAACGCTTTTCACAGCAGGGCTTTCGTTCTCCAATGTCAATCAGCCAGTGGAGGAGCTCATGGACGGTGCGGGTGGCTTTCGGATTCCCGCAAGGATGACCTTCCATGCAGGGACTACGCACCGGATCAGTTCATTTAAGGGCGTACAGGCGCCGACTTATATTGCGCCACAGTTTCGTTGGGACACACAAGCAGATTTTAATCTCAATCTGCAAACCATTGGTGCATATATATTTTCCAAGGCTTATTATACTGGTCTTTTTGTGCAGGTGCCTTTTGGCAGCAGCGAGGGTGATGCCGCTACTTTCAGCCCGGTACTCAACCGAAATACGGCAACCCTTATCCTTAATGCAGGTATTGATATGGCAACGGTCACCGATTGGAGCCGCCCCTGGCGCAAACGGCGCAGTGGGGTTACTCTTGGATTCACTTACGATATTAACCTTACGGGCCTGACCTCCGCTACCACGTTGGGGGTCATCGAAGTCAACCTGCGGGCAAACCTCAACAATGAGCGCAAGCGAAAACCCTGTGCTGCACTAGGCAAGTTCGAGCTGTACGATGGCAAATGCCCCGTTCGTTTCTAAGCAACCACCCCCATTCATTCCTGAAATTCAAATCAAATGAGAATCCTGTTTTTTGTCGCCGCACTGGCGCTATTTCATCCATATGCGCAAGCCCAATGCCCGGCCTCCATAGTCGTTTCCGAAACCAACCCCTGCGGGCTCGAGCCGGTGACTTTTTCTGTAAACCCGGTTACGCCAGGCTATTCTTACACCTGGGATTTTGGCGACCCTGAATCAGAAGATAATAATGATACGGGGATTAATGATAATACCTTTCAAGGGAGTACCGCTGTTCACGCGTTTACTGCCAGTAACTCACAGCAAACGTATACGGTTACACTGTACTCACAAGATGAAAATGGAGAACCTTGTGATACACTTACTACAAGTTTAAATGTTTTGTCTGCACCTTCTGCTATTTTAGCGAGTAATGATTTCCTTATTTGCGATACTTCTGTAATTGGCAATGGCACTTCGGAAGTAACCATTTTTTTCTCTGGAAGTACTCAAATGGGAGTGAGTTACACTATTGATTGGGGGGATGGATCGCCTCTTTGGTCAGGAACCTCTGCTCCTACTTCACTTACTCATGATTATCCAGCGGGCCTCTTTTATTTAACCTACACCGTAGAGGTCGAAGAAAGTGATCAATTCGAATGTAATACATCGATGGCTACCTATTTGGTGTACATTGGGACTAATCCAGATCTTGGGCTGGTTAGTCAGGGAGAAAATTTTACCATCTGCCTGCCTGATGACATTAACTTTGTTATTCAGGGTACAGAAAATAATACTCCTGGAACAATGTACTTCGTCACCATAAACGATGGTACGGATACAATAACTTATAGTCAGCAAACGCTTCCTGATACAATCAATCATGTTTTTGAAGATATTTCTTGCGGAACAACATCTGGCAACCTTGTGGATGCATACGAGTTTGTTATTAGAGCTGTAAATCCTTGTAATGTTAAAGAAGCTGCAATTCGACCTATACAGGTAGGGCGCAAGCCAACAGCAGAAATGTCCATTATGCCAGAGCCGCCGAAATGTGATACGACAACGTTTACTTTTGTAAATGAGACTGACGATGGTGTTTTCTTCAAGCAGCAAGAGTGCGATTTTGAGGTTAAGACAGAGTGGATATTCACTCCGCTCACCCCAGAGGCAGGTCCGCCCAACTTTATTCTTGGCAATGAAATTTCAGATTCAATTATTGTGAATTTCCAGGCGGGAGATTATCGGGTTGATATGATTGTTGAAAATGAAGTTGTCTAAAAATGATTTGTAGCAACTTTATTTTTCCTCAACAAAATGATTGAAAAGGCAATAAAATGAGCGTTCATCCAATTTCGGGCAGACGTTTCATAACGGACTAAAAGGGACTTGAATCCATCTATCCAGGCA
>JANSXW010000035.1 GCA_024742755.1 bacterium
GATTTTATCATGGCTGCTTCTTTAGCGTTAACGCAAGACTACTTTTTGGCGCAGTGGGGCTGCACCGGAGGCTGGCGCTACGGCCACAAGGTATATTCCTGCTGGCAGCGAAAGCTTTACCCTGGATATTAAGTGGAGGGGTCATCTTCATATACTTCCCCGTAAATAAGTCCTGGATAATCTGTGTTCTCTTCCTGGCTGTATAGAATGTCAGCATGAGCGCATAGCCAAAGGGCAAGCATGGTAAATGCCCAATATTTGTGTGTGTGTCCTCCTTCGCCTGCTGGCTTCGGCGGATGGAATGTGTGTGTGTGTAAACATGAGGTCCGTTTTTTAGCGGTTAGTGAATAAGTGCCAAGATACGGAATTGAGCGGATACACACAATGTCATCGCCAACTATCCCTCCCCCTCCTCCCGCAGCAACATCAAAGGGCTGGCCATAAACCACTGCTCCCTGCCTTTGGTGTGGCCGAAGGTGGCGTGGGGTAGCAGGCCATTAAGGTATTTGGAGACGGCTTTCAGGTCATCGGTGGAAAGGCTTACGGAGATGTCGTCCCCATCGCGCAGCTTTGTGCTGGTGTAGAGCTTGAGCCAGGTACAACCCAAGCGCTCTGCCCCAGCTTCGCCCTGGAAAACCTATCGGAGAGCGGGAAGCTCCCCGACAGGAGCCCACCCGCTGGTGTTCTACCGTCCCTCCCCCTCCTCCCGCAGCAACATCAAAGGGCTGGCCATAAACCACTGCTCCCGGTCTTTGGTGTAGCCGAAGGTGGCGTGGGGCAGCAGGTCATTGAGGTATTTAGAGACGGCTTTCAGGTCATCGGTGGAGAGGCTGACGGAGATGTCGTCCCCATCGCGCAGCTTGAAGTAGAGGGTACCGTTGCGCAGGAGCTGAAAGCCGAAGGGCAGCTGCTCAGTGACCACAGAGTAGACCCATACGATCTCTTTGGGGTGGAAGTGCAGGAGGATCATCAGGCGGCTGTTGGCGACGTTCCAGTTGCTGATCAGGTGGAAGCAGAAGCGCAGCCCGAGCACAGCGCAGATCAGCCCAAATACCGACAGGATAATGCTCTTGGTAAAGAAAGCGTAGATGAAGGCCAGCCCCAGCAACAGCAAGGCCAACGCACAGCCCACCTTGAGCCGGTGCTCCCGCCGGAGCCCGCTTAGGATACACTGCATTGCCGGATGCTGATCGGTTTGTTCTGTCCTCATCTTTTTTTAATACAACAATTTGTTGCTTACGTTATAATTTAATTGTATTTTAGCACAAAAAATTTAAACTCGGCACCCAAGTCATGAAATGTGCATAACTTTTGTACGTTTCATTAACAAGGAAAGCAGCTTTTTGCTGACCTTAACCTAGTAGTTTGACGGAAATAAAGGATAAAATTTTCTTTAGGATTCGCTAATATTTTCACACAACCTCCCTCTGGTCAGCTGTTTAGAAAATTTTAGCGAATCAAAATTGTATCCTTCATTTTTTCTCCGTCTATTAGTCATTTTTTGTACCAATTTTACCCCAAAACCACCCAAGCAGTTAAAACCTATGGCAGAAGTTACCTATACTGAAGACAATATCCGCTCGCTCGACTGGAAAGAGCACATCCGCATGCGCCCGGGCATGTATATTGGCAAGCTGGGCGATGGCTCGGCAGCTGACGATGGCATTTATATCCTGCTCAAAGAGGTCATCGACAACTCGATCGATGAGTACGTCATGGGCCACGGGCGGGACATCGACCTTAAAATTGAAGAGGGCCTGGTGTCCATCCGCGACTACGGGCGGGGCATTCCGCTGGGCAAGGTTGTGGACTGTGTCTCTAAAATCAATACGGGCGGCAAGTACGACTCCAAGGCTTTCAAAAAGTCGGTGGGCCTGAACGGGGTGGGTACCAAAGCCGTGAATGCCCTTTCGGAAAACTTCCGGGTGACTTCTGTGCGGGACGGCAAAGCCAAAGTAGCGGAATTTGAGCGGGGCGAACTAGTCAAGGATCACAAGCTGAAAAAATCCAGCGAGCCTAATGGTACCCTGATCGAATTCTTCCCGGATAAGGCGATCTTCAAAAAATTCCGTTTCCGCAGCGACTACGTTGAGAATCAGCTTTGGAACTATGCCTACCTGAATGCCGGGCTTAAGCTCAACTTCAACGGCAAAACCCTGGTCTCCCGCAAAGGCCTGTACGACCTGCTGGAACGCAAAACAGCTTCCGAACACCTGCGCTACCCCATCGTCCACATGAAGGGGGATGACCTGGAAATTGCCCTCAGCCACGGCAACCACTACGGGGAGCAATACTACTCCTTTGTGAACGGGCAAAACACCACACAGGGCGGTACGCACCTCAATGCGCTGCGCGAGGCCATTGTGAAGACCATTCAGGAGCATTTCAACAAAAACTACGACCGGCGGGACATCCTCACCTCGGTCATCGCAGCGGTCAGCATCCGGGTGGAAGAGCCGGTTTTTGAATCGCAGACCAAGACCAAGCTGGGCTCAAGCGATATGGGTCCGGAAGGGCCAACTGTGCGCACCTTCGTGATCAACTTCGTGAAGGAAAAACTGGACAACTACCTCCACCGGAACCCGGATACCGTCAAGGCGCTGGAAAAACGCATCAAGCAGTCGGAGCGGGAGCGCAAGGAGATTGCCGGTATCAAGAAGCTGGCCAACCAACGCGCCAAAAAGGCGAACCTGCACAATAAAAAGCTGCGCGACTGCCGCCTCCACTTTACCGACAGCAACCGCAAAACAGAGGAAGAACTGCGCAGAGCCACCACCATCTTCATTACAGAGGGGGACTCCGCGAGCGGTTCCATCACCAAAGCCCGGGATGTGCAGACGCAGGCGGTCTTCAGCCTCCGTGGGAAACCGCTCAACTGCTATGGGCTCACCAAGAAAGTCGTATATGAAAACGAGGAGTTCAACCTCCTGCAGCACGCCCTGAATATCGAAGATGGGCTGGACGAGCTGCGCTACAACCGCGTGGTCATCGCTACGGATGCCGACGTAGATGGTATGCATATCCGATTGCTGCTGCTCACATTCTTCCTGCAGTTTTTCCCGGAGCTGGTACGCAACGGGCACCTTTACATCCTCGACACGCCCCTCTTCCGGGTTCGGGACAAGCAGAAGACCTTCTACTGCTACAGCGAAGAGGAAAAGCAACAGGCCATCAAACAACTGCGGGGCGCCCCCGAAGTGACCCGCTTTAAGGGGTTGGGCGAGATTTCTCCGGGCGAATTCAAAGACTTTATTGGCGATGGCATCCGATTGGAGCCTGTGATCCTGAATGAGGACACCAATATCGACGATGTGCTGCAATACTACATGGGCAAAAACACCCCTTCGCGCCAGGAATTCATCATTGACAACCTGCGGGTGGAAAAGGATGATGCGGAGGAAGCCCTGGAAGAAGCAGAAGCCGAGCGGGAGGAGGAAGCGGTGGCAGCAGAATAAGGATAAAAACTGCCGAATTGGCAATTCAGCACCGGGCGCGTCAGTTTGTCGGTTCCTTGAACAGTGGCACGAATGTTGGTACATAGGGAGCACGGTGCAGGCTGGCCTTTTCGCTGCCTTATTGGCATGCGCCATGCCCGCACTTAGGTGCAAACGCTTTAGAAAGCACCGCCCGATTAAAAAAATACAACAGCTCCGGCTGTAAACATACAAGCATGTTTGACAACTATTATATGCAGCAGCGATTAGATGATGACGGCGACTTTCTCCCTTTATTGTCCATAGAGGAAGAGGAAGGAGAGAATCCCAACGAACAATTTCCGGAAACCCTGCCCCTCCTGGCCCTGAAGAACACCGTGTTGTTTCCGGGCATCGTCATTCCGATCACCGTAGGCCGCGACAAGTCGATCAAAGCGATCAATCAGGCCCACAATAACGACCGCCTGGTGGCCGTGCTTTCGCAGCAGGACAGCGAAGTGGAAGAGCCCGGCATTGATGATCTTTTCCGGGTAGGCACGATTGCCCGCATCCTGAAACTGCTGCGCATGCCCGATGGCACGACCACAGCGATCCTGCAGGGCCGGAAGCGCTTCGAGCTTGAAGACCTCGTTGCCGACGAGCCCTACATGCTGGCGACTGTCCGTACCCTGGAGTACGAGCCGGTGACCGATCAGATGGAGTTCGAAGCCCTGATTTCTTCCGTTTTGGAACGCGCGCAGCAAATCATCGAGCTTTCGCCCAACATCCCTTCTGAGGCGAATGTCATGCTGAAGAACATCCAAAACCACTCTTTTCTCCTCAATTTTATCGCTTCCAACCTGAGTGCCAAAGTGGGCATCAAGCAGGAACTGCTGCGGGAAGACAACCTTCAGGAGAAAGGGCAGGCATTGCTCAAACAGCTCAACAGCGAACTCCAACTGCTGGAGCTCAAGGATCAGATCGAAAACAAGGTCCGTGTTGACATTGAAAAACAGCAGCGCGACTACTTCCTCAATCAGCAACTGAAGACCATTCAGGAGGAACTGGGGCAAAACCCGCAGGAGGAAGAGATCAACAACATGGCTAAGCGGGCAAAAGATAAAGACTGGCCCGAAGCCGTTGCCAAAACTTTTGACAAGGAAATCAACCGCCTGCGCCGGATGAATCCGCAGGTGGCAGAATTCTCTATACAACTCACGTACCTGGAGCTGTTGCTCGACCTGCCCTGGGAGGAATTCACACAGGATAACTTCGACCTGAAAAAGGTCAAACAAGTCCTGGATGAAGACCACTTCGGGTTGGAGAAGGTCAAGGACCGCATTCTGGAACACCTTGCTGTGCTCAAGCTCAAGGGCGACATGAAAGCGCCCATCCTTTGCCTGGTGGGCCCTCCCGGTGTGGGCAAGACCTCGCTGGGCCGGTCGATTGCCCGGGCCATTCAGCGCAAGTTTGTGCGCATGTCGCTGGGCGGGCTGCACGATGAGTCGGAAATCCGCGGCCACCGCAAGACTTACATTGGGGCGATGCCGGGGCGTATTGTGCAATCGCTGAAGCGGGCAGGTTCCTCCAATCCTGTCTTCATTCTGGATGAGATCGACAAGGTGGGAAAGGACTTCCGCGGCGACCCCTCCTCTGCCCTGCTGGAAGTGCTGGACCCGGAGCAAAACGGGACTTTTTACGACAATTATCTCGAACTGGAGTACGACCTGAGCAAAGTGATGTTCATCGCTACGGCCAACTCCCTGAATACCATTCAGCCGGCCCTGCTGGACCGTATGGAAATCATTCAGGTCAGCGGCTACTCCACAGAGGAAAAAATAGAAATTGCCAAGCGCCACCTCATCCCCGAGCAACGCAAGGAACATGGCCTGAAGGCGAATCAGGTCAAACTGGGCAAGCGTACACTGGAGCGCATCATTGAAGCCTACACCCGGGAATCAGGGGTACGGTCCCTCAACCGGCAGATTGCCGGCGTTATGCGCAGCATTGCCCGTAAGGTAGCGATGGAGGAGGAGTACGAAGTGAGCATTAAGCCGGAGCATCTGAATGGCATGCTGGGCCCGTCCCGCTTCGACAAAGACCGCTACGCTACGCCCGAAGTGCCGGGTGTGACAGTCGGATTGGCCTGGACACAAACGGGTGGCGACATCCTGTTCGTGGAAGCCATTCTCAGCCCGGGCAAGGGCAAGCTCACCCTGACCGGCAACCTCGGCGATGTTATGAAGGAATCTGCGTCTACCGCACTGAGCTTTATCAAGGCAAATAGCGAAAACCTTGGCATCGACCCCAAAATTTTCGAAGAGAAGGACATCCACCTGCATGTACCGGAAGGCGCTATCCCAAAAGATGGCCCCTCAGCAGGCATTACCATGCTCACGGCACTGACGTCTGCCTTTACCGGCAAGCGGGCCAAGACTTATGTAGCGATGACCGGGGAGATCACCCTGCGGGGCAAAGTCCTGCCAGTGGGCGGCATCAAGGAAAAGATACTAGCTGCCAAACGGGCAGGCATGAAGGAGATCATCCTTTGCCAGGAAAATGAAAAGCACGTCGCGGAAATCAACCCCGATTACATCAAGGGGATTGAGTTCCACTACGTCACCCGTATGGAGGAAGTCCTGAAAATAACGCTCGGCATCAGGTAGCACCGCCTCAACCGGCCTGCTACTTGCCGGTGCCGTAGTTTTCGGCCCAGCTCATCATGCCGCCGAGCAGGTTGCGGACATTCTTAAAGCCGGCCCGCTCCATGAATTCCTTTGCGAGCCCGGAGCGGTTGCCGGAGCGGCAATAGACGATGACCTCGTCTTCCTTATGCTGTTCCAGTTCGCCCATGCGGCCCATCAGGCTGCCCAATGGGATGAATTCACCACCAATATTGAAGGCTGCCCGCTCATTGGGCTCCCGTACATCGAGCAGTACGAAATCTTCATTAGCGTCCATTTTGGACTTGAGTTCCTGAACGCGGATGTCTTGTGCCATTTTCGTTTTGTTATTCAGTGATGACGAGCTTGCGGTGCAGAGACCGGTTGGTCGCCGGGTCATAGACCTTTACTATATACATTCCAGGCAAAAATTCGTTCAGCCCGAACTCCCGGACCAGCAGCTGATCCAGCACAACCTGACCCAGCGGGTTCACGAGCTGCATGCGGTAACCTGCCGGCCAGCGCGCGCCTTCTATGCGGATGCAGGCACGTTCCTGAGCCGGATTAGGGTACAGGCGAAGATCAAGGCCCAGCTCTTCCGCAGAAGAAGTGCCAGAGCTTAGCGGCCGTTCATTGCCCATGACCGGGCGCAGCATTAAAGACCCCGACAGGAAGCCCTGCGGGAAAGGCTGCCAACCTTCATCATCATTATTGAAAAACAAGGCGGAGCCACCAGCGGGCGAGTTGCGGTCAAAGCCCACCGGTATGCAATCAAGGTAGTCACAGGGCGATACCTGCTCCCAACCAATGTAAAAATCACCAGCCGGGATAAACAGCGCCGTTGGCCCGTTATCGCCAAACAGCGGATAGGTCGTGAACGCCTGCAGGCTGTCGTAGTAAGAGGAAGGATAGAAGGGCCGCTCGAAGGTCATCCGGATTTCCGGCTCATCGTCCAGCTCGCCCACCCAGACCTGCAGATGGAATTCCTGTCCGGAAACATTGCTGATAATGCGCGGAAAATTGAACTGAACCGCCTGCAGGGAATCATCGACCGTTGTCGTATACTTCACCGCTATCTGATCGCCTTCCTGCACGACCACACCGTTTTCTGCCGTACCGTCGTCGTAGGCAAAGTAGTTGTCAAAAACAGTGGTCGTCACCGCACGGTTATTGGACGCAACGGATTCGTACCCCAGCCCGTCCTGCTCATTGGTCACATCGGTAAGGTTGTATTCCACTTCAAACTCCAGGCGGGGCTCGGCGTCAAAGGCGGCATTGCCCAGGGCATCAATAGCAGTGCTCAGCCCTTCAAATTCCTGTGCGTATCCAATGCTTTCATTGGCAAAAACCGTACGGCAGCAGGCATCCAGCAAATTAGTCTGCAATACCTGAATGCCGGTATTTGCTTCAGCAATCCGCAGTACGCCGGCACCTGCGTTGAGCGCCTGATCATTATCGAGGTTGAACAGATAAGTATTGTAGCTTTCGGGAAGGAATTCAGCTGCACGGCCATCGAAGTGCCGCCAGGGCATACTCGTATAAGGCGTGGTGAAGGAAGCCGGCACGCGGGTGAGGGCCACATCTGTGATATTCGACTGGAACGTCACAAATTCATTGCTCAGCCAAACGTAGTCGAGGTTCCAGATGTCATCAATGCCATTACCGCTGTTGTAGGCGGAGAAGCGGAACTGGAAAGCACTGTGCTTAAAGTTATTGGGCACTTCAAACGGGAAGAAAAACCCAACAGGTACGGTATCCAGGTTCATATCCTCCGGGAAAAACTCATGGATCACCTCCCAGTCGCCGCCTTGCTGTTTGAACTCCAGCACCAGGTAATCATCCTCCTCAGGAGACTGCCCCAACCCCTTGGGCTGCAGCCAGAAAGTAAGGTATACATTGCCGCTGAGCTGCGTCAGGTCCAGATAGGTGGAGGTGAGGCGGTCGTTCAGCCCCTCTGAGTTGTAAGGCCGGCCGTTGCGGTCCAACCCATCAAAAGTAGCGACCCCGAGGCTGGGCTGATCCGTAGCGAAAGTCCGGTTGATGTACACGTCCTCGTCCAGCCATAATTCAGAGGGAGGCACGATGGCATCGTAGGAAAAGTCATCCAGAAAAGCTTCCTGCCCTGCACTCCCGCCCAGCTTCAGCGTATCGTGCTGAATGCGGAAGGTGAAGTGGTAGACATCACAAACGGTGAAGGAATCACAAACAGTGATGTCGATTTTATCTTCTCCGGCATAGCGGCTGGCTACATAGACAAAGCTGCTGTCCGGTGCACTGTAATTGTTAAAATAGACCAGCTTATCACGCCCCTCGTAGTCATCGGGCACATCGGTAATTTTGTTGCAGGCCAGCGGGCCCGGCAGCTGCGAAGCCTCCACTTCGAGGGAGATGGATTCCTCAGACTGCAGCGTGATAGGCGCTATGTCGTATTCCTGAGCCACCCGCCGCCCTACGACATCGAAGGACGTACTGGCGCAGCCGTTCGGATTGCAAAATTCGACTATGAAGCGATATTCTGCTCCAAGCAGGTCATCGGCTCCGGTGATGACCAGCGTGGCCTGCCCATCTTCCACCTGTAGCTCAGCATCGCCAATGGGATTGCCTTCGCACTCAATGCATTCAAACGCACCGGCCACCTGCCCCAGCCCAAAGGTATCAATGTCCACAGACAGCTCTACGGTCTCGCTGGCGTCGATGTAGGTGATATCGGTCTCCTCGAGCTGACAGTTCCGGCCACGAAGTGCACTGTTAGACCGGTCGTAGCCCTTTGGGAGTTGGAGGCCTTCCTCTGACCGGTAGTGCTCCAGAAGCGCATTGCCCCCGAGAGGGACCAGCTGCTGGGCATTGGCGGAACCAGCAATAAAAAGTATGATGAAAAGGTAGAATAATCGCTGCATGTCTGTCTGTAAGTTAATTCGCCTGCCGTGTTCGGGTGGGCAGTATCGGCACCGGTTGCTCCGGCACATTTTGAAAACGGCAAAGTTATTTATTTGTTGCTCGTTTGGGAAACGCCCATTGCAGGAAATCCGGCATTATTTGCCCCCACGTTTGCGGATTGTGCTCGCCACCTGACACTTCAACGTAACGAATGGCCTTCTTTCGGTCATAACCGAGGGCTTCCAAAGCTTTTATCAGGTCCAGTGTATCGTCAATGGCGTCGATAATGCCGTTGTTGTTGCGGTCGGCCTGTTCGTCGGCCGTCCCGGCCTGCAGCCAGAAACGAAGGGGCGGAGGAGCTTTGCACGCTTCCACATAGGACTGCACGATGCGGTCGGCATCCGGAGCGTCTTCCCGGAATGGCTCGGAGCGCCACCACAGCGACCCTGAGAACACCCCAACCTGCCCAAAAACTTCAGGATGGTGCCAGCCGATATCAAAGGCAGAAAGCCCGCCCAGTGAAAAGCCCGCTATGGCGTTGGCCTTTGGGTCATCAGCAATCCGGTACTGCTGCCTGAGCAACGGCAACAACTCCCGAATCAGAAAGCGGGTATAGGCCCCGGCTTTTCGGCCCCGTTTCATATAATCTGCCCGGCCGGCCGTTCCGTATTCCTGCATGCGGTCACCGGCGTGTACGGCAACTGTGATAAAATGGCTTGCCTTTCCCTTCCGGTACAGCCGCTCCAATACCCTGACGAAGCGCAGCGCTTCGAGGTCCTGCCCGTCATTCAGGCAAAGCAAAGGGTAGCTGCGGCCGGACTCCAAATACCCGGGCGGCAACAATACGCGCACCCTGACTTCCCGCTTTAGCCATGCAGACCGCAGGCCCGTGAGTTCCTCCACCTCTACCCTGCCCGCATCCCGCGAAAAAAACCGGAAAAAATTTTGAATGGCTTCCCTTTTGAACAACCGCATGAATTTCAAGGATTTATTTTGACATCAGCCCCGCAGGCGCACAAAAATACCATCAATTAATTCGTGCACGAAGTATTGAACATCCAACTATTGCCTTGCTACCTGATAAGCATTTGAACATCAATAACTTAATACTTTGAAAAACCGGAAAAGCCCGTATTTTTGCAGAACTTATTGTCAAAAGTACAATTACTCTGCCTTTCGGGGCGGCATCAAGACGAAAAACGTGAAAGAGACTTATCACAAGTGGTACTCCCAGAGCCTGAGCCGGGAGATCGAAATGCTTATCTACGGGCATCAGGGCTATCCGGTGATCCTGTTCCCTTCCAGCCAGGGCCGGTATTACGAAGGCAAGGACTTCGGGCTGGTACAGACGGCGCACTGGTACGTGGAGCGGGGCTTTATTCAGATTTTCTGCCCCGATAGCGTGGACGCACTGAGCTGGTACAACAAGGGCATTCATCCGGCAGACCGCGTCCGGAACCATATCTGGTACGACCAAATGTTGCTCCACGAGCTGGTACCGAGCATCCGGTGGAATACAGCCGGGGGCAAGGTAGCGGTAGCGGGTGCCAGTTTTGGGGGCTACCATGCGGCCAACTTTGCCTTTAAGCACCCGGAGCTGGTCAGCCACCTGTTCTCCATGAGCGGTGCCTTCGATATAAAAATGTTTATGGATGGTTATTACGACGATAATGTCTATTTTAACAACCCGGTAGATTTCCTTCCGGGCAACAACCATCCGGCGCTCTGGCAGATGAACATCGTCCTGGGCACCTCCGAATGGGACATTTGCCTGGATGCCAACAAGCACCTTTCGCACCTGCTCAACCAAAAAGGCGTCAACCACTGGTTGGACATCCGGGGCTGGAAGGAGCACGACTGGCCGCTTTGGAAGGAAATGTTCCCGCATTATTTATCCCTGATTTAGCACATCCATTTACGCAAGCACTTGTCTAAAAACCAGAACTCCATGAAAAAAATTGGCATTCTCTTCGGTCAGGAACGTTCTTTCCCGCACGCGCTGATCGACCGCATCAACTCCAAAAAGGTGAAAGGAATACAGGCCGAGCCCGTTTCCATCGACAAGGTGGTACAGGCGGCCCCCTCGGGTTACGCTGTCATCATTGACCGCATCTCGCAGGATGTCCCCTTCTACCGGGCTTTCCTGAAAAATGCAGCAGCCAGTGGCACCGCCGTGATCAACAACCCCTTCTGGTGGAGTGCGGACGAAAAGTTCTTCAACAATACCCTGTCCGAAAAAATCGGAGTGCCTGTCCCCAAGACTGTGCTTCTGCCTTCCAAGGACCACCCGGCGGACACATCGGCAGAATCGTTTTCCAACCTGGCTTTCCCGCTGGATTGGGAAGGCATTTTCGAGTACGTGGGCTTCCCGGCATTCATGAAGCCGTTTGCCGGCGGAGGCTGGAAGAATGTGTATAAGCTGGATAACGCCGATGACTTCTTCCGGGCCTACAACGAAACCCATCAGCTGGTGATGATGCTGCAGGAGGCCATTGACTTCAGCGCTTACTTCCGCTGTTACTGCATTGGCGGCAAGCACGTCCGCATCATGCACTACGAGCCGCGCAACCCGCACCACCTGCGCTATGCTGCGCACTTTGACGTGGGCGAAGAGATGATGAAAACACTGGAAGACTACGTGCTGCGCCTCAATCAGGCGCTGGGCTATGACTTCAACACCGTAGAGCTGGCCATCCGCGATGGCGTGCCTTACGCTATCGACTTCTGCAACCCGGCACCGGATGCGGACCTTCACTCAGTGGGGCAAGCCAACTTTGACTGGGTGGTGGAAACCGCTGCCAGCTACGCCATTGAGCGTGCACAGGCACAGGTAGACGGTCAGGACAACCTGACCTGGGGCACCTTTATGAAGGGCGCAGTCAACGGTAAAAAACTTTAAATTGGTCAGCTGACGGCAGGTTTTCTTCCAAAGGCTTGCTGTCAAAATCCTTAGCTTTGCCGCCGTAACAAGCAATTGATATGTCTTCATTACGATTAGCGATCCTGGATATGTACGACAACACGCCCAATCAGGGCATGCGCTGCATTCAGGATATCGTGCGCCGCTTTGAGGCGCACTACGAATGGAAAATCTTCGACGTGCGCGGCAAAGCTGAGGTGCCTGGCATGGACTACGATATTTACATCTCCACCGGCGGCCCTGGCAGCCCGTTTGAAGGAGACGGCATCTGGGATGCCCGCTATTTCGACTGGATGCAGCAGGTCTGGGACTGGAATCAGATTCCCGGCAACCGGAAAAAGCATGTCTTTTTCATTTGCCATTCCTTTCAGATGGCGGTGCGGCATTTCGAACTGGCTGATGTTACCGAGCGCAAGTCCATGTCTTTTGGGACCTTCCGCTGCCATATGACAGATGTGGGCGTCAGCGACCCCAATTTTCAGGGGCTGCCCAATCCCTTTTTCATCGCCGACTTCCGCCACTGGCAGTGCATACAGCCAGATGAGGAAAAGCTGGCCGCAATGGGGGCGGAAATTCTGGCGCTGGAGAAAATCAGGCCTCATGTCCCGCTGGAGCGTGCAGTGATGGCCATTCGGTTTTCACCGGAAATCATTGGCACGCAGTTCCATCCGGAAGCAGACCCCGATGGCATGCGGGAGCACTTTATGGACCCCGCCCGACAAAAGGCGGTTGTAGAAGAACACGGAGAGGAGAAGTACCTGCGCATGATCAAGCACCTGCGGGATTCCGACAAAATCGGGCTAACGCACGAGATTGTCCTGCCCCTTTTCCTGCACCGCGCCATTAATGCTTTAGAAGAGGCTCCTGCCGCTGTTTGACCCAACGATCCGGAGCCATAGCCGGGCCTGCCTTTGGCAGGGCCCGCAACACATACACCCTTGTTTGACCGATGCCGATGCGGACCGCCGCCGGCACAAAATGCTAAACCTATGGTTCCCGATCTGCGGAAACAATTCAACGAAGCGTTCACACCTGAGCGCTATCAGGCGCTGCTCGAATGGGTAGAAAAGCAGTACAACCACCGCCCGCCCTTTCGCATTGCCGAAACACCGGTCTTCATCCCAGATGACCTAAAGGCCAAACTCTTTGAAGCCTGCGATCAGATTACGGATGTGATCGTTGCCCCCGACTTTGAGGAGCGCTCCCGAAGTGCCCTCCTCGCCGGGCAGGAAGTACCCAACGAAACCCCGCACACTACTTTCTTACAGATGGATTTCGGCATTTGCCAGGAAGCCGACGGGACTTTGACCCCTCAGCTTATCGAGGTGCAGGGCTTTCCCTCTCTTTACTTTTTCCAGGACTTGGTCGCCCGGGGGTACCAGGAAATTTATGACCTGCCGGAAGGCTATTCTCACCTCTTCGGCGGGCTGACTTCCGAAACCTACCTCGAAAAACTGCGCGAAGTCATCATTGGAGACCACGACCCGGAGGAAGTGATCCTGCTGGAAGTGGAGCCGGACACGCAGGTGACCCGGATTGACTTCATTGCGGCTAAGCACATGATTGGCATCGAATCGGTATGCGTATCTGAAGTAAAAGTGGAAGGCCGTAAAGTGTTCTACTTCAAGGAGGGGCGCAAGATTCAGGTGCGGCGCATTTTCAACCGCGTCATTTTTGATGAGCTGATCCGCCGTGATGACCTGCAGCGGGAGTTTTACTTCATCCACGAGCACGATGTGGAGTATGTGGGGCACCCGAATTGGTTCTTCCGCATCAGCAAGCATACCCTTCCGCTGATTGACAGCCCGTATGTGCCCAAGTCATACTTCCTCAACGAGCTGGAAACCCTGCCGGAGGACCTGCACAATTACGTGCTCAAACCCTTGTACTCCTTTGCCGGCACCGGGGTTATTATCAACATCAATCAGCACGATGTGGATGCGATCAAAGACCCGGAGAACTACATTCTGCAGCGCAAGGTAACGTACGCGCCGGTGGTGGAGACGCCCGGCGAGCCTTCGAAGTGCGAAATCCGTATGCTGATGCTTTGGGAACGGGGCGCCCCTCGTCCGGTGATGGTCAACAACCTCGCACGGCTAAGCAAAGGCCTGATGGTCGGCGTGCGCTACAACCGGGACAAGGATTGGGTAGGCGGCAGTGTTGGCTTGTTTAAGGTCTAAACCTTATTCCCAAGATAATTGAGGATTTCCTCCACGTACTTGCGGTGATTGGCCAGGCGGGGCACTTTGTGCTGCCCCCCAAACTTCCCTCGGGAACGCATCCAATTGTGGAAGGTGCCCGGTGGAAGTGCATGCAGGCGCAGCTGCTCCAGGGCCAGGCTCTTGGAGCGCTTCGCTTCATAGTCAGAATTGGCAGCCTGCAACGCTTCGTCCAGCACATAAGCAAACTGAGCTTCATCAGCGGGTTCCCGGTCGAACTCAACCAGCCATTCATGCCCGCCTTTGCTGTTGCCATTGAAATAAACCGGAGCCACGGTGTACTCGGAGACAATCGCCCCCGTGCGGCGGCAAGCCACATCCAGTGCCTGATCGGTATTTTCCACCATGACTTCTTCACCAAAGGCATTGACAAACTGCTTGGTGCGCCCCGTGATCTTGATGCGGTAGGGCTCTGTTGAGGTGAAGGTTACGGTATCTCCCGGTGTGTAGCGCCACAGCCCTGCATTGGTGGTGACCACGAGGGCATAGTTCCGGCCCGCCTGTACTTCATGCAGGGGCACCGCGACAGGATTGGGCTTATCCCACTCCGTCATGGGCAGGAACTCGTAGTATACGCCGTTATTGAGCAGCAACAGCATATCGTCCCGGCTGAAGTCGTCCTGAGCAGCAAAGTACCCCTCTGAGGCATTGTAAATTTCCTGATAGCTGATAGCATCCGATGGGAAGAACGCCTCAAACTGCTTGCGGTAAGGCGTAAAGCTGACCCCGCCGTGCACATACCCCTGGAAATTGGGCCATACCTCCAGCATATTGCTCTTGCCGGTAATTTCGAGAATGCGCCGGAACAGCACTACCGTCCAGGTCGGTACCCCGCCAATCATGACCATATCGGGTTCGTTTGCGCCGATTTGGGCCAGTTTTTCCAGCTTCACCTCCCAGTCGTGCAGGAGAGCCGTCTTAAAGTCCGGTGTGAAAAACGGGCGGCCCACCGCAGGCATATTCTGAATCATAATGGCGGACACGTCGCCGTAGGTGGTCTTGGGATAAGGCTCAAAGGGAAAGAGGCTGCCCCCCATGATCATGCTCTTGCACTCAAACTGACGGGCATCGGGGCGGTTGTGGTAAAAAAGCGCCATTGTGTCCCAGGTACCGCGAATGTGACATTTGCGCAGGTTTTGAGCAGGGACGGGGATGAATTTGCTACGGTCGCTTGTCGTACCGGAAGATTTGGAAAACCAACGGACCTGACCGCTCCAGAGCACATCTTTCTCCCCATACATCATCCGTTTGATGAAGGGCTTAAGGTCATCGTAGTCATTAACCGGCACCCGGCGGGCAAATTGTGCCGCGTCGCGGATGTCACGGTAGCCATATCGCCGCCCCCACTCGGTATGTTTGGTAAACTGCAACAGCTGCTTCAGCAATTGCTCCTGAACCTGATGGGGGTGCTCCATAAAATGCCGAATACCTTTATACCGTTGCTGATAGTACCATTTAAAGGCCCGGTTGATCGACTTCCTCATAGAGGCGATGGTGTTGTTGGCGATGTATGTGTTCAAATATAAGGATTATGCGGTGCTTTTGCACCACTGCCTGAGTTTTAATCCATGCGCAGCCCCTTGCCCGTTGAGAAAAGCTACATTGCCGGCCCTTAAAGCTCCAGCTTGAGGAACTGACCGGTGTAGCTGTCTTTTTTCTTCGCGACCTGCTCCGGGGTACCGGTACAAACCACGGTGCCGCCCCGGTGCCCGCCTTCGGGCCCCATGTCAATGATGTGGTCGGCTACCTTGATCACATCCATATTGTGCTCGATGATGATCACGGTATTGCCTTTGTCGACCAGTTTGTTGATGACCCGCAGCAGGTGCCGGATGTCTTCAAAATGCAGCCCGGTAGTAGGCTCATCCAGAATATAGATGGTGTTGCCCGTATCGCGCTTGGCCAGCTCTTCTGCCAGCTTGACCCGCTGTGCTTCGCCCCCCGACAGCGTTGTTGCCTGCTGCCCCAGGGTGATGTACCCCAGCCCCACTTCACGAAGCGTGCGCAGCTTTCGGAAAATGTTGGGTACGGGCTCGAAGAACTCTGCTGCTTCTTCCACCGTCATATTCAGCACATCGTTGATCGATTTGCCTTTGTACAGCACCTCCAGGGTCTCCCGGTTGTAGCGGCGGCCCATACAGGTCTCACATTCGACATGTACATCGGGCAAAAAGTTCATTTCAATGACCCGCATTCCGGAACCTTTGCAGGTTTCGCACCGGCCGCCCTTCACATTGAAGGAAAAGCGCCCCGGTTTGTACCCCCGGATTTTCGACTCTGGCAGCTCCGAGAAAATTTTGCGGATATCCGTAAAAACCCCGGTGTAGGTGGCCGGATTGGAACGGGGCGTCCGCCCAATGGGCGACTGATCAATTTCGATGACTTTATCCAGCTTTTCCAGCCCTTTGATGCTTTTGTAAGGCATGGGGGGCTTCAGGCTTTTGTAGAAATGCTGCCGCAGGATGGGGTAAAGCGTTTCGTTGATGAGCGTGGACTTGCCGCTGCCCGACACGCCGGTTACGCAGGTCAGGGTGCCCAGCGGTATTTTGACATTGACCTTTTTCAGGTTGTTGCCTTCCGCCCCTTTGAGCTCAAAGACTTCTCCGGTGCCTTTGCGGCGGGCCTTTGGCACTTCAATCTGCCGGGTGTTGTTCAGGTAGTCGGAAGTCAGGGTGTGCCCCTTGACGAATTCCTCCGGCGTACCTGCACCGACCAGTTCTCCGCCGTGTTTGCCTGCACCAGGGCCCAAATCGATCACATAATCGGCTGCCAGCATGATGTCTTTGTCGTGCTCCACCACAATGACGGTATTGCCGATGTCAGACAGCTCGCGCAGGGCTTCGATCAGGCGTTGGTTGTCGCGTTGGTGCAGGCCAATGCTGGGCTCGTCCAGAATGTAAGTGATGCCTGTTAGCTGAGAGCCAATTTGGGTAGCCAGGCGGATGCGCTGCGCCTCTCCACCGGACAGCGTACGCGCCGGTCGGTTGAGCGAAAGATAATCCAGCCCAACGTGGAGCAAAAAGCCCAGGCGGAGGCGGATTTCCTTCAGGATATCCCGGGCGATCAGCGCCTGACGCTCGGACATTTGGGATTCCAGCCCTTCCATCCAGTCGCGGAGCATGGCAAGGTCCATTTCCGCCAGCTCGCCGATGTGCTTGTCATTGATTTTGAAGTGGAGCGATTCCTGCTTCAGGCGATAGCCGTTGCAGTCCGGGCAGGTATCAATAGTCATAAACTCCTCTGCCCAGCGCCGGATTTTCTCAGAGCTGGTGTCATCGTACCAGCGCGACAGCATATTGACGATGCCCTCCTGCGCCAGATCGTACGAGTAGTCATTGTAGTCGTTCACCTTCACCTTGAAGGACTTGTCGCCGCCGTGCAGGATGACTTCCAAGGCTTCCCTGGGTATGTCTTTTACCGGGGTGGTAAAGCTGAATTTATACTTCTTGGCGATGGCCCGCAGCTGCTTGAAAGTCATGTTTTTCCGGGGCTCCCCCAGTGGGGCGATACCGCCCTCGTTGATGTTTCGTTCCTCGTCCGGCACGACTTTGTCCAGGTCTACCCGGTTGATTTTGCCCAGCCCATTGCAATTGGGGCAGGCACCGTAGGGGGAGTTAAAGGAAAAGCTGTTGGGCGAGGGCTCTTCGTAGGAAATACCGGCATCGGGGTCCATCAGGTTGCGGCTGAAGGTCCGGACCTCCTCCTTATCGTGCTCCATGATAAAGACCAGCCCGTTGCCCATTTTCAGCGCGGCTTGCAGGGAGGTGTTCAGGCGGGCAGCCCGGTCTTCTGATACTTTGATGCGGTCAATGACCACCTCAATGTCGTGCACTTTGTAGCGGTCCACTTTGAGGCCGGGGGCCAGATCGAGTATTTCGCCATCCACCCGGACTTTGGCATAGCCCTGCTTGCGGGTCTGCTCAAAAAGCTCGCGGTAGTGCCCCTTTCGCCCCCGGACCAGCGGCGCCAGGAGGAGGATTTTCCTGCCGTCGTACTCCTCCATGATTTGCTCCTTCATCTGCTCCTCCGTGTACTTCACCATGCGCTTGCCCGTAGCGTAGGAGTAAGCATCGCTTGCCCGGGCGTAGAGCAGCCGCATAAAGTCATAGACTTCTGTGATGGTCCCTACCGTGGAGCGGGGGTTGCGGCCCGTCGTTTTTTGCTCAATGGAAATGACCGGGCTGAGCCCGTTGATTTTTTCCACCTCCGGGCGTTCCATCTCCCCGATAAACTGCCGGGCGTAGGAAGTGAAGGTTTCCATGTAGCGGCGCTGCCCTTCGGCGTAGATGGTATCAAAAGCCAGAGAGGACTTCCCGCTCCCGCTAATGCCCGTAATGACGACCATTTTGTTGCGTGGAATCTGCAAGTCGATATCCTTGAGATTGTGCTCCCGGGCACCAATCACTTCGATATAGTCCTTCTCTTTAATCTGCTCATAGGCGGCTAGCCCGCTCGCTGGGTACTCTGTCATAAGGTGTGAATTGTTCGGCACCTCTGTATAACTGAATGGGGGGCGGTAGTGTTGAGGCTTATCCTGAATTATGCGCACCTTTTGCGGGTTGCCATTGCTGCACCATATCCCAGTGCCCGCAATTGAGCAATTTCAGGTGCACCTGCTGCAGGCCTTCCAGCGCAGCAGTAAGCTTACGGGCGGGGACCAGGATGTCTTTTTTTCCCAGCCCAACTTCCACGGGACAGTCTGCCCCTGCCAGAATCTGCTGTGCCTGATTTTTCCCGAGCTTAAAGGCCAATAAGCTTTGCCAGGTGCCGAACAGCCGTTGCCGGGTGGCCTCGGTCGCGAGTTGCGTTTGCAAATACCGGAGCGCAAACCGGTCGATCACGCCCCAGTCGCGGAGCAGGCTGGCCAGTTGCAGGAACCGCATGGGGCGCTTTAGCCAACGGGCGGCCCGGTAGCGCAAGCTTGCCGGGGCATGGTCGATCAGTCCTCCCCAGCTGCTGCCCAGCCCATCGGGAGCCAGCAGGTAGAGCCGCTCCGGCCGCTGCTTCAGCTTTGGCAACAGGCTGATCCAGAGCCGGCCGCCGAGGCTGTGCCCCAGCCCCTCCCAGGGCCGGCCCGCTGTAAGCTTCCGGATGACCTGCATTAAATCGCCAGGTGAAAAAACCGGGTCTTCCCACTTCGTTTGCCCGTGAAAGGGCAGGTCGATGAAATAACAGGTATATGCGGCTTCAGGGAAAGCCCCGCCCAGCGGCAGTAGGGCTGAGCCGTCCTGCCCAAAGCCATGAAAGGCCAACAGGCACCTGGGGCCATAGCCCAGCTTGCGGTAAGCGACCCGCCCGTTCAGCAATTCCAGAAAGCGGACCGTTCCCTGC
The DNA here is from genome assembly GCA_024742755.1 of bacterium. Taxonomy (GTDB): domain Bacteria; phylum Bacteroidota; class Bacteroidia; order Chitinophagales; family Saprospiraceae; genus Phaeodactylibacter. Next base: position 19,424 of record JANSXW010000035.1, read on the forward strand.
ATTATTTTTCGCCTATGACCGTTCCATCAGGGATGTGAACGCCTTTTTTCAGTACGATGATGCCATCCCGGACCACATAGGTCTCGGTTTCTGTGTCTTGCATATCGGGACTGCCCTTGATCACCACATTATCGCCGACCCGGCAGTTCTTATCCACAATAGCCCGGTGGATGACGCACTCGTTGCCAATCCCCATGGGCTGTATCGCCTTCTCCATTTCGTGCAGGGTCTCGTAATAGTCGTTACCCATTACAATGGCTTCTGAAATTTCGGTGCCCTCGCCGATGCGCGAACGGATACCCACCACAGAGCGCTCAATCTTCTTGGCATGGATGATGCAGCCCTCCGCGATCAACGCTTTGTTGAACCAGGTGCCGTATACCTTGGAAGGCGCCAGCAGGCGGGGCCGGGTGTAAACCAGCTTTTGGTTGTCGAATAAATTGAAGTCGGGGATGTTGTCTGTCAGTGCGATATTCGCTTCAAAGAAAGAACGGATGGTCCCAATGTCTGACCAGTACTCATCGAAGGCATAACTGGCTACCTTATAGCCTCCGGTAATGGCGTTAGGAATAATTTCTTTGCCGAAATCTGTTGCATCAGGGTGATCTTCGAAAAGCTTAGCCAGGAATTCGCGCTTGAAAATGTAAATGCCCATAGAGGCGAGGTAGTGCTTCTCCTGGGAAGCATACTCCTCAGGCACAGCTGATTTCCAGTCGGGCAGGAGGTCGGGGCCGGGCTTTTCTGTAAAGTCCTCAATGAAGCCCTCCGCGTTGACCTTCATGATGCCAAAGGCCGGTGCATCTTTTGCGGTAACCGGGATGGTGGCAATGGTCAGGTCGGCTTCCTGGTCGATATGGTAGTTGGCTAAAATACCGAAGTCCATTTGGTACAGCTGATCGCCCGAGAGCACCAGAACGTAATCGTGGTCATGGGTGCGCAGGTGGTGCATGGTTTGCCTCACGGCATCGGCTGTGCCTTGGAACCAATTGCTGCTCGACGGGGTCTGCTCTGCCGCCAGGATATCCACAAACCCGTGGGAAAACATATCGAAGTGATAGGTATTCTTGATGTGCTGATTGAGAGAGGCCGAGTTGAACTGAGTCAGCACAAACATGCGGCGCACCCCTGAGTTCAGGCAATTGGAAATCGGAATGTCAATCAAACGGTACTTGCCGGCAATCGGCACGGCAGGCTTGGAGCGCTCACTGGTGAGTGGATAAAGGCGGGAGCCGGCGCCGCCCCCCAGGATCAGGCTTATCATTCGGATCATAGTGGAAAGTGGTTAGGTGGTTTATATCATTTGTTCATATACTTCCTGGTAATCTGCGGCGGAGCGCTCCCAGGAAAAATCAATTTCGGTAATCCGCTGCCGGATGTCTTCGAATACGGCGCGGTTGTGGAACAACTCCACGGCCCGGTAGATTGCGATATGGCCATCATCCAGGTTGAAATGGGTAAAGCGGATGCCACGCCCTTCGTTATTCGGCACCCCAATATCAGGCACGGTGTCTTTCAGGCCGCCCACCGACCGTACAATGGGCAGGGTCCCGTAGCGCATGGCGTACATTTGGTTCAGCCCACAGGGCTCTACGCGGGAAGGCATCATCAGGAAATCAGAGCCAGCGTACAACTGATGCGCCAGCCCTTCATTATACTCCAGCACGACATCAAAGCGCCCCGGATAGCGGTTGGCCAAATGCCGGAAAGCATCGTGTATCCAATGCTGCCCGGTGCCCAGCACGGCGAAGGCTACCTGCATGCCTGACTGCAGCACGCGGTCAATGAGGTCTGGCAGTAAATCTGCGCCTTTCTCACCAACCAGCCGCCCGATAAAGGTCACCAGCGGCAACTTCAAATCGATGCGAAAACGGGGGCGCAGTGCTTCTTTATTGGACTGCTTGAAGGCTGCGAGGCTCCCGGTCCAGTTGTGCAGCAGGAAGGGGTCTTCCCTCGGCGACCACACCTGCGTATCAATCCCGTTGATAATGCCCAGGCATTTGTGGCGCTCATGCTGCAACAACGCCTCCATACCGTTGGAGTCTTCACGCAGCTCTTCCAGGTAGGAAGGCGATACTGTGGTCACCCGCCAGGCACACTTGATGGCGGTGGCCAGCGGATTGATGGTACGCCCCCAGTCGAGCAGGCCCCGGGCTTCGGCATCAAAGAACGGCAGCAGGTACATTTTGTCCCAGCCGTAATTGCCGTGGTACGCCCCGTTGTGAATGGTGAAAACGGTAGGAATATGCTGCAGGCTCCGGTACTCCGGGCAATGCTTCACCATGAACGGGATCAGCCCGGTGTGGTGGTCGTGGCAGTGCAGCAGGGCCGGCTTGCCCGGGCTGTTGACAATCCACTGCAGTACCGCCTGCTGAAAGGCGAGGTATCGTTCCACCTCATCACCGTAACCCTGCCCGCCCGGGTCCGCATAAACGCCCGGCCGGTCGAACAGGCCCGGAATATCCGCTACGAAGAACGGGAACCCAAGGCTTTCACCGGTAAACTGCTGTATGCTGAACGGGATATGCCGGTTGTGCAGGCGCACGACGCCCTGATAAACCGGCTGAAAGGTTTTGCCCTCGAACCACTTGAGGCGGTATTTCGGGATGACGACACCCGTAGACAGGCCGGCCTGATTGAGATACTTGGGCAGTGCGCCTACTACGTCGCCCAGCCCACCTGCTTTGGCGGCGGGGTAGCACTCTGCGCTAATGTGTAATACCTTCATTGTTGGTTATCGTTGCTGATACCCGCATTAATGCAACGCGGGACGCCCGGAAAATAAGAAAATTTCCAGCAGCGAAGGGCAAAACAGAATAAAAATGAAGCGCGCCTTCCGGACATCTCCCGAAAGGCGCGTATTGAAGTTTAGCTATTTTTCTGCTTTTCTTCTTTCTTCTTCTTTTCGTCTTCTGGTTTTGGACGGCTGTTGCCGTAGGAACCACTCCAGCGCTTGCCTTTTTTCGTGCGCTTATCACCTTTTCCCATCTTGATATGAGTTGATGTTAATGAATATCGATTATCGGCGCAAAGATAAAAAATCCTTTGAAGGCAAAGAAACTGCGCTACGGCCTATTTTCAGGGCGTGTGCAGCACCCGGCGGACCAGGATGCGGCCATCGTCCAGCCTTGCCCGGAGGAGGAACAGCCCCGGCCCCAAACGGCTGAGGTCTACATAAGGCAATTCCTGCACAGCCGGGGATGCCCAGACCAGCCTGCCCTGAGCATCCATTACTTCCAGCGTGGTGCCGTTGCTGCCCTGCGGCAGCTGAAGGTAGACTTTGCCGGTGGTGGGGTTCGGGAAAGCTTCCAACTTGCCGGCAGGGCCGGGCAGAGCCTCGTCATTGGCCAGCGTTTGATCATAGATGATGAGCGTATCTCCACCAGGCAGGTCGTAATCCAGCGTATCGCCCGCTGCATCAATGAGGTACACGCCGTTTACCTGAGTCGGGAACGGGGTTTCCGGTACGGAGCGCCCCATGATGATATCCGCACTCACGATGAAGTTTACGGTGGCAATGCGGCTGTAGCCATTGCTGCCCGGGCCGCTCTTCTGACTCCATGCCAAATCATACCGGCCCTGCCCAAACTCCACAAGGTCGCGGCGTACGGTCAGCAGATCTTCGGAATGCCCCAGGAAGGCGTCATCGTTATAGTCCACCGTAATGGAATGGGGCACCGTCAGCCCGATTGGGTAATCAAAGTTCAAACTGATGCTGTGCAGGTTCTCTGCCAAATGGTCCGCATCGCCCACGTAAAGCCCCGCGCTGAAGGAGAAATACTCCGGGGTATTGTTGTCAATGGTGAAGCTTTCCTGATCAAACTCCAGATAAACCGGTACAGCCCCGGGCGTTGGAGCAGTCACGACCGCATTATCGGGCATGTAGTTAAAGTTGATTGCGTCTACGTCCCATTCATCAATAAAGCCATCCCCGTCGCAATCGAGGTGCTTAAAGTCGACCGCTCCTGCGAATTCCTCCCAGTCGTCGCTAAAGTTAGGTGCCCAGGTAATGGGGTTGTCAGGGTCAGGGAAGACCGTCCGCTCCGGGCCGGCGCTACCGTAGCCCAACCCGATATTGACCAGGTCATAAATGTTAGCCAGGCGGTCCCCGTTGGCATCACCGGGCCAGACACAATCGGTCTGCGCGCAAAGGTCATTCGGAGAATCCGCGAAAATGGTCTCACAGTAGGCATCTGTACAGCCGTCTGCCGTCCAGATGATCAGGCAAACGGTCGCCGTATCGCCGGGCAGCTCAAGGAAGGCACTGTTGCCCATCGGGAAGTTTGAAAGATCGGGGACGCCATTGATGGTCACTATGGCGCTATCGAAAGCCGTTGAGGTATTGAACAGGTAAGCATTGCCGTCTGACACAAAGCTAAACAGGAAGCTGGCCTGACAGGAAGGCGGCGGACAAGCACCGGGCGTCCAGGAAGTCACGCCGTACCAGGTCTCCGCCACGCAAGAATTGATGTAAGTCTGCCCATTGCACCCGCAGACCGGGTCCGCAATTGTGGGACAGATGACAGACTCGTCAATTTGGAGGGAATCAATACAATTTTCCTGAGCAGACAGGTAGCTGCCAGTGAAAAAAAGGAATCCCCCCAGGACCAACCAAAAACGTAAGCGTTGCATGTGAATCATTTTATGTAGACCATCCATGTTCCAAAAATGCACATAATTGTACTTGCGCCAAAGGACAAAAATCGTATTTTGTCAGCCAGCTAATCAATCAATAAAAACACAACCGCCTGAATTAAAGCTTTTTGCGAAATAAAGGCACCAAATTTGTTCGGACCCAAAATGATCAGCCCAAAGCTCATCTCCTATCTTTCCGCCCTTTCTGCCAGAGACCGGCTGCAATTTGACCGTTTTCTGCGCTCTCCGTACTTCAATGAAAGCGAGACTTTGCTTTTGCTTTTTCGGTACCTGAATGACCAGTTGGGCGGTGACAGGATGCACGAGCTTCAACGGGACAAACAATTGGAAAAAGCGGTTGTTTGGAAAAGTTTGTATGGAAAGGCGCCTTACAAAGACGGGACCCTGAGGCGAATTTGCTCTGAGCTCTTGCAGCTGGCTTACCGCTTCGCCTACATAAACGATTGTGCATCAAAGGAAAAAGAAGAGGTTTTAAAGGCTCTGGAAACGGTGGTGGAACCCCATCAGGACAAGCACTTCCGGGGGCTGTCCAGGAAGTTCAACACCCTTCAACAAAACGCCGAGCGCCCGGAACAGGACTACTACCGACAGCTTTACGACTACCACCTGGCCTGCCATCAGCAACTGGAAGCCCGTGCCGAAAAACAGACCGATTTTTCGCACCTGGAGCAAGCCGACTACTACCTGAACTGCTCCTATTACCTCCACAAGCTCCGGCATTATTGCGATGCGCTGGGCTATGGCTTGTTCTCTGCCCAAAAACCGGACATCCGGCTCCCGGGCCACCTTTTTCAGGAAATTGAGCAGGGCGGTTATGCCGGGCAGGAGCCCTGGCTGCGCGCTTACCTCCTGGTTGCCAGGCTCTTTGAGGCTGAAGACGGGGAGGAGTTGTTCTACCAGCTCAAATCCGCTTTCTTCGAGCACATCGTCCAACAGGTCCCTGAGCCGGATGCCAACGCCCTGTGCATCCACCTGAGCAACTACTGCATCATCAAAAAAATCAACGCCGGAGAAGCCCGTTTTTTCAATGAGCTGTTCGATGTCTACCGGCAGGCGATCGAAGCGGGCCTGCTGATGAAAAACGGGGTGCTCAGCTATCAGGACTACAAAAATATCATCACCGTGGGGCTGCACATCAAGGAGCTGGACTGGGTGGAATACTTCATCCAAAACTATACCGAAAAGTTACCGGAGGAGCACCGGCGCAATGCCCTGACTTACAACCTCGCAAAAGTCTATTTCCACCAGGAAAAGTACGATAAAGTCATTGCCCAATTGCGGGAGGTGGAGTACGAGTCCATCGTCTACACCCTGGGCAGCAAGCTGCTGCTGTTGCTGACTTATTTTGAGATGGGCGAATTTCTGGCGCTGGACTCCCTGCTCGACAGCTTCCGCATTTACCTGAGGCGCAACCGGGAGATTGCCCGCGATGTCAAGGAGCAGTATGTGAATGTCATCCGGTTTACCCGCCGCTTGTCGAGGGTCAACCCGGGCGACGACAAAGCGCTCGATAAAATTGAGCAGCAGGTTCAGGCTTGTGAAGCCCTCGCCTCCCGGCAGTGGCTGCAGGAAAAAATCGCGGACATGCGGCACTGAGCCTACTCCACTGCCTTCAACCGCCAGGCCAGCGCCACCGCGATCAGGCTCATGGCGATAGCGATATAGCCTACGTATTGATAGTCGACCAGCGCGCCATCTGCATTCTCCTGTACGATAAGGCCCGCCACAAAAGAAGAAAGCCCCATCGCCATTTGGTTGATGGAAGTCCGCACGCTCATGAAGCTGCCCCGGCTTTCGGGCCGCACCACAGAAGTCACCATCGTCGTAGCGGGCACATTCCGGCCGCTGGCCACCACAAAGAAGCTGGACGTTACGGTCAAGGCCAGTGCAATAGAAGCGGTATCCAGATTGGTAATGGCATAGATGGACGCCAACGCGCCTAAACTTGCAAAGGTAAATACCCGCGCGTGCCCAAACCGGTCAGCCAGCCGACCAAAGAACGGCAACAGAAAAATCGTCAGTGTCCCGCCCACCGCATAAATATAGGTCACCTGATGGTCCGAAAAGCCGATATTGAGCTGCATGTACGGGGCAATGAAGGGGATAATGGTAAAGTGCCCCAGCATCAGAATAGTGGTAAACAACAGCGCCATGCGCTGATTGCCGTCTTTGAAGATATTGCCCATCACACGGAAGGGGTTACGCTGTATGCCTTCTCCCTCCAGGTGCCGGTTGAGCGCCGGAATGAAGAAAAAGATCAGGGCCAGGACGACCGCAGCTATGCCGCCAATCACGAAAAAGGTCGTCCGCCAGCTAAAGGAGGCTGCCAGGTACAGCCCCGCCGGCACGCCCACGACAGAGGCCGCAGAAAAAGCCGTCATCACTACCCCCATTGCCTGCCCGCGCCGCTTGAGCGGAATGGCATCGCCGATAATAGAGAGGACCAGAGCGGAAAGCACGCCACCGAAAGCGCCGGTGATGCTCCGCGCTGCCAGGAAGAGGTAGTAATCAGCTGCCAGGCCACAGGCAAAAGTCCCCAGCGTAAAGCCCAGATAGGTAAAAGCGAGTGCCTTTTTCCGGTCAAACCGGTCGATGTACATCGCGCTCAGAAAACCGACGGCAAAAGCACTCAGCGCATAGGCCGATACGATCACGCTGAACTGCTGCGGGCTAATGTCAAACAGCTGCATAAACTGCTTGCCCAGCGGCATGATGATCATGAAGTCGATAATATGGGTGAATTGCACCATCGCCAGGAGGAAAAGCAGCAGCTTTTCGTTCATGACGGGCGTTTTGGGGGCATTCAGTGCAGGTTTGACCATTTTTTTGCGGCTTTCGAACGCAAAGTCAAACCTGCAAGCCCGGGGAATAGTTTCGGGCCACCCTGATTAATTGCCGTAAGGGAGCACCTACTTTTCAAATCTCAGCCAGCGGGCACTGTAGGCATCAAGGGCGATGCGCTGCCCCAGCTCCAGCTGCTCTCCGGTGATCGGGTCGCTTACGCTTTTGTAGTTGTACTTTCTGAAAAGCAGCGATACTTCCTTTGCTTCCTCGTCATTCACGAAGAAATAGTGGTCGGCATCCGGTGCAGCCAGCCGGTAAACGATGGCATCTTCGCAGCTGTAGGGAGAGACCCAGTCGCCCATCGTGTGCCGAACGGTCCAGTCCTCCATAAACTCATTGCCGGGGGCTTTCATAGCGAAAGACGCATCGGCGCCCAGGATAAGCGCTTCCCCCTTGCCATACTTGTGGTAAGTCACGGAGGGCAAACCTGACTTGAACGTCTCCACAACTTCTGCAGTCGTTGGCGCAAGCTCAAAGTAGAACCCGTCCAAAGCATGATTGCCGATCTTTTGCACCACGTTATTGGAGTACTGCATATCTGCGATGGAGGCGCCAAATATTTTTTCAAAGGCGGTTCCTTTGCCCGTCTTCAGCACGCGGCCCTGAGCATCCCACCAGCCACCGGGCGCATCAAGCACCAGGCGCCCGCCGTTTTTCACGTATTCGTCCAGAATGGGGAACAGCTCATCATTGATCGCGGCCTGCGCGGGCATGTAAATCACCTTGTAACGCTTCCCTAACCCTTTGGCCAGATCCTTTGGCGTGACGTGCTCCCAGGGAATATTCGCATTGATCAGTGCGCGGCTGATACCAATTCTTGCCTGCACAGGGTAATGCTTGAAGTGTGTGCGGCCCGGACCGGCATTGGCTGCCCAGATTGCCTCGTTATCCCAATTGACCAGCACGCCGACGTAGGGCTCTTTGTGCGCATGCCAAAGCTCATCGCGGTACTTATCGGCTGCTTTGGCAATCTTGCCCGCTACGATGGCCCGGGGGCTTGGCTCCATCTGCCGGTTCAGCAAGGCATACTCTCCGGACTCCCAGCCGGCGTTGCGGTAGTTCCAGGACCAGAGCCCAACGCCCTTGAAGCCTCCAGCGAGGTAAGACAACAGCAACTGCCGCATAGTGCCTTCATTGACGGTGAACCCGGCGGTTTCAAAGTTGGCAAAAACATCCCAACCTTTGCCGCCGGAAAACTGCTGCGGCCCGCCGGTACTTTCCCAGGTCGCTGCCCATCCGCCCTTAAACCAGTCGGTGGCAATGGAAGACTGCATATAAATACAGGGTGCAACTTCATAGTCCACTTCCTCAAAGTGCCAGGCCAGATGGATGGACGGATAAAAGGAGCCCCGCTCGGTCATCGTCTCTGCAATGCCTTCCATATCCGTTGCCCGGGAAGCAAAAGGCAGGAAAAGCCCCATCTCGCCCCCGGCACGGGTGGGCTGCTCCGGGTACCTGTTTTGTTTGTAGAACTTGACATTCTCCAGGTACATATCAGCCTTGAAGCGCAGAATGTCCCGTACACGCCCGTACTCTCTTCCGTTTCTGGGGATGATCACATATTCCCCCTCTTCGTTGTACTCCACCAGGGGGTCATTTTCAAAGTCTTCCCAGGAGGTGTAAGGCTCCCCTCTGATCCCGACTTCATATTGATTCCATGCCGTACTCAGCTCCTCTATCGTTTTGTACTTTTTTCGGATCCATTTTCTGAAAAGGGGCACATCATCCGGCCGCAGCTCCGCATCGGGCTCATGGTCATACCGCTCGTATTCCTCTGCTCCGGGCAGAGGGTCGCGCCAGGTAGAGATGTGCTTTTCCAGGACCTTGGTCTGGTATTCCCACATCTTGGGGTGGTCCCTTGCTTCCTGAACCGGCATATCCTCCGGCAAGCCGATTTTGGCCAGCAGCTCGGGGGTGATATCCTCCCAGCCGCCCTGCCCGTACCAGAAAGGGATGATGCCTTCTTCCAATGCAATCCTGAGCGTTTCTTCGGTGGGCCACTCGGGAGTCGACATGGTCTGCTTCAGATTGGTAAAGCCCAGCTCTTTCATCATCCGAAAGTGATGGCGCAAATCCTCTTCCGTTGCGCCCGCCCACGGCAGGAACACCACCCCAAATGGCATGGGGGCAATTTTTTTAAACTTTTGCTGCATGGGGCTATCATGCATACTATCGTACAAATCGTGGTAAAACTCGTCCTGCTGCTGACCAAAGGACAGGTTAGCCAATAGAAGAGCCGCAAAAATCAATGCAATCTTGTTTACACTCATTGCTCATTTTATTTTGAAGGATAGAATTGTAGCCTTGCAGAAGAGACCGCCCGGCAGTGCCTGTAACCCAGGATGTTCATTTTGCAATTCCAACCGAAGGCAACACAGCTTGGCCCTGCACACCATCCTGACTGCTCATTTCCCTGAGCTGACTGAATCGTACCCAACCAGGCTACACTGACCTGCGGAACGGCATTCCTGATAAGAGACCGCTTTGGGCAAAAGATGTCACGGTCTTCCCTGGGAAGCTTAGCGAAAAATTAAAACCAGTGATGTGTGAAGGGTGGAACGCCGGGATCAGCCCCCCTAAGCCTTGATCTTCGGGTAACAGATGTAATGCTTACGCACTGCTTTAGACTGTATATCGTAATCGGTACTTTCTGACATAGGCCGCACCTGCCCGTTCTTTTTCAGAATTTTAATCTCGTCTTTGCTCTTGCGGTAAGCAGCGTTGGCTTCTACGCCTTGAATGAAGAGGTAATCCAGTGCACTTTCATCCAGTTCGCTCCAGTTTAATACAGCCTTCCTGATCCGGTCCAGGTAATCGGGCTCAAAGGGCTCGTAGCTAAACTCCAGCCGGAACAGGCGGCGGTTGATGAGGCATTGGGAGAGGTAAGCCAGCACTTTGTCCGAATGGTGCTGCCAGTATTTGAAGGCGGTCATGACATCATAGTCGTCCAGGGCAGCGAAGCGTTGGAGCAGGGCGCTGCGGTTCTGCTCAAAGTCAGCAGCAGTGGGGGCACCATTGAGGAAAAAGCTTAAGGCCGGTGGCGCTTCCACGGCTTCGCCCTGTTTGACCAGGTCCTTGGCGCGGTTCAGCGCAACGATCATCATCTGCTCAGCGGAGAGGACTGTTTTGTGGAGGTACACCTGCCAGTACATGATGCGGCGGGCAATGAGGAACTTCTCAATGGAGTAAATGCCCTTTTCCTCCACCACCAGTTCACCGTCCCGCACCGCCAGCATCTTGATGATGCGGTCGTACCCGATCACGCCCTCATGCACGCCAGTGAAGAAGCTGTCCCGGTTGAGGTAGTCCATGCGGTCCATATCCAGTTGGCCGGAGACCAGCTGATGCAGGAAAGGCTTGTGATACTCATCTTTAAAAATGGACATGGCCAGCTCCAGCCTTCCCTGAAAAGCCTCATTAAGCTCTTCCATAAAGTACAGGGAGAGGTCTTCGTGCGTGACCTGCATGAGCGTATGCTCCAGGGTGTGGGAAAAAGGGCCGTGCCCGATGTCGTGGAGCAGAATGGCGATGCAAACGCCCTCCGCTTCTTCCTGCGTGATGTGCACATCCTTGGAGCGCAGCACTTCTATAGCCTGCTGCATCAGGTGCAAAGCGCCCAGGGCATGGTGGAAGCGGGTATGCAAGGCCCCGGGATAAACCAGGTGCGTCAGGCTCGTCTGCTTGATGCGCCGCAAGCGCTGAAAGTAGGGGTGCTCTACCAGGTTGAAGATGATGCCGTAGGGAATCCCAACGAAGCCATAGACCGGGTCGTTGAGGATTTTTTTGTTCTTCATGCGGTGTCCTTCTGCTGTTTGTCAGGTGAAACGGCTGGCTTGGGATAAAGTTAAGTCAATTCAGACAGTTAATCTGTGAAATCAAAGCATCCATAATGCAATTTCATACCTGATTACGGTGTTGACTGTCCTGACGCACGTCAAATGCGACATTGACTAAATTGATTCTAAGAGGGCAAATCATTCTATCTCTTTTTGAATAGTTTTAATCCACTGGGGAATCATGGCAAGATTAAAATACACTTCCTTCCTTTACTTTGTTATGCCCTTTTAATTCTTTATCCTGGGGCTGAGCTCCTAAATGCCATGTAAATTAACCGGCCCTTTGATTGACAACAACTTATTTTGCCCACAACAGTGCCCCGATGCAACAAGTCTAATGAACAGGACATTACATTTTCATGCGTATACCAATTGTGCTTCAATGGCAATTGGTAATTTTCGTTAAAATATTATTTCATAGAAAAAGACTTGATTGGAACTGGCCTTCCTCCAGGTCTTTATTGACAATAATATTGACAAAACAGCTTTTTTTCGGGCTTATTTGTCAATAAAATACCGAGTCCCTTTTTTTTCACCTTTTTTAGATACGCGCCCCGACCCTACCAATTGGTTTATTTGATACCTAAGCTTACGCAATGGAATTTCCTTGCCTATACGCTGGTGAATCTGACTGATTGCACTTATTCCATACCGGGTTAAGTCCTCAACAACTAAGGCATCTAAGCGGTGAGGCGGAATATTCTTCAAACTTGTTTGCCCCTTAAATTCGTGCTTTTTCAATACCGAGGGCTCCACGTAGTAAGTAGTGCCTTTTGTCCGGCCTTTTGATTTTAACAATTCCAAGTCTAATAATCGCCCCAACCACGTGCGAATGGCCTCTTTTTCTTCCAAGCCTAATATGTTGCCAAACTCGATGGCCGTAAGTGAAGTATTCTGAGCTATTAGGCCTAAGCTGATGAGTTCTTTAGATCGCAATTGATACTCTTGATTTACTTTGTCAATGAATTGAATGACATGCTTGTTGACAATTCGTTTGCGCACTGTTACTCTAACCCGATCATACTCCTCTACAGGTTCTGGCAAAGGTTTTCCGCTCGAAAGCAGTAATTCGTATATCCGATCATATCCTGACCCTTCTTTTTCCATGAGTTTGAGATCATAAAAAACTTTTGCCAGATGCGGATTGCGCTGTACACTCTTATGCAGGATGTTCCTAGAAGTTACACCAAGAGGAAATAATCCCGGATTGTGAATCTCCAGACGATCGGGAAATAAATTGACAAATATATCTCCCTTAGTGGTATACGGCCGATGAACTAACGCGTTAGCTATTAATTCGCGAATTACAGATTCATCATAATTGGATATATTTTTTCGAAATATACCATCTGCAACCTCTATACTTTCTTTCCAATCCGGGACTTCTTCAAGCAAAGCCTGAATAATATCCTGGGGGTTTTTACTATAATCATCCCAAACCAGCTTATTGACCTTTTGCTCCTGTTCATCATACTTAATAAACTGAATAGAAGGCGCATAAAGCAACCGGGCGCGATGCTCACGTTTTCCTATCCATAATACCCCAAGATTAGTGAGGTACTGCCCTGATTTGAAAAAATAATGCTCCATGAGCTCCTCTGGAGATTTATCTTTAATAAAGTCACTTACCCGATTAGAAGCACGAATACCGGATAAGAAATCAGAAAATTTATCAAGATCATACACTTTGCTATTTACCCTTAAATGCGTCTGAGTCTCCCATAAGTAAGCTCCCTTGTCTGCAAGCAAGCGTGTTAATTCATCCGGTAGAATTGGTTTACAGTCATCATTCACGCGCATGTAATACCTCCCATTTGAAGTAGAAGCTATAGCCGTTATATTGCGCTGTATCAGTAGCTCTAAATATTCCCCTCCATTACCAGCTGTTTTTACTTGAGGAATCACGCTCACGTTAATGGTCCTGCCTTGAATCTGCTTTTGTAACCTGGCTGGTAGGTTTTCAGGAATTTTTTGCCCTGCAGGAGGAAGATTATCCAGGTCTTCAATCCCAAAAATAATGGAGCCCCCCAGCGCATTAGCGAAACTAACACAATCCTTAGCTAACTCCCCCCAATCTGGATTGGTCTTGGTTAGTACGCGTAATGACTTTTTATCCTTTAGGCTGTTTTCTTTCATCAGCGCTCAAGTTTTTTAGAGTCTGCTATATCGTTAGTAGCATTCAATATAAAGCTTTAATCTCAAAAGTGGTCCTACACTCTAAACACTCTTTTCCGTTTTCTCAATGGTTTAACCTCATTCCGCACACTTTCGATGCGCCCTTACATAATAAACCCACCGGCACACAACGTTTTCCTTCAATATGCGCTTATTACAATAGACCAAGGCGAGAAACAGTCAAAAAAGCAATATGGAAAACATCACCATTCTCTGGGCAGATGACGAAATTGATCTGCTCAAACCTCAGCTTATGTTTTTGGAGAAGAAGGGCTACGAGGTCATTACCGTTACCAACGGGTACGACGCGCTGGAAGAGTGCGACGAACGCAATGACATCGATGTGGTCTTTCTGGACGAAAGCATGCCGGGCATTACCGGGCTGGAAACGCTCTCAAAAATCAAGGCGAAGCGGCAGCACCTGCCCGTCGTGATGATTACCAAAAACGAGGCAGAGAATGTGATGGAGGAAGCCCTCGGGGCACAGATTACCGACTACCTCATCAAGCCGGTCAACCCCAATCAAATCCTGCTGACCCTCAAAAAGATCGTGGACAACAAACGCCTGGTGCGGGAAAAGACGTCCTCAGACTACCAACAGGAGTTCCGGCAGATTTTCATGGAGATCAACAGCGGGCTCAACTACGAGGAGTGGGTCGACATCTACCGCAAAATCATCAACTGGGAAATCAAGCTTGACGAGTCCAACTCAAGCGGTATGTGGGACATCCTCTCGGATCAGAAGAGCGAAGCCAATGCCGCCTTCTCCAAATACATCGAAAAGAACTACCTGGGCTGGATCCGCGACAAGGACGGCCCGGTGATGTCCAACGATCTGCTACGGTCTAAGGTCTTTCCAAAAATGGACAGCAGCGCCCCGACCATTTTGTTGTTGCTCGACAACCTGCGCTACGATCAGTGGCGCATGCTGGAGCCCATCTTCAACGAGTTTTACCGCACCGAAGAAGAGGACTACTTCTACAGCATCCTCCCCACTTCTACACAGTACAGCCGGAATGCCATTTTTGCCGGGCTTATGCCCTCAGAAATCGAGCAGTACTACCCTACCTGGTGGAAAAACGATAATGACGAGGGCGGCAAGAATCTGCACGAGCACGATTTCCTCACAGAGCTCATCGGGCGCACCATCCGCAAAGAGCTGAAGTTTGACTACGTCAAGGTCACCAATGCCAACCACGCCAAGCAGCTCAACGACAACATCCTCAACCACCTGAATAACGACTTCACGGTCATTGTCTACAACTTCATCGACATGCTGTCTCACGCCCGTACGGAGATGGAAGTCCTAAAGGAGCTGGCCGGTGATGAGAAGGCGTACCGTTCGCTCACCCGCTCGTGGTTCCGCAACTCCCAACTTTGGGAAGCCCTGCAGCAAGCCGCTGAAAAAGGGGCGCAGCTTTTCGTAACCACCGACCACGGCACCATCCGGGTCAAAACGCCAAGCCGGGTGATCGGCGACCGGGACACGACCACCAACCTGCGTTACAAAGTAGGCAAGAACCTGCAGTACGACCGTAAGGATGTCCTTGATGTGCGCGACCCCAAGCATGCCAAGCTTCCGCGGCCCAACGTCAGCTCTACCTTTATTTTTGCGAAGGAGGACAAGTACTTCCTTTACCCCAACAATTACAATTACTACAACAATTACTACCGCAACACTTTCCAGCACGGCGGCATCAGCCTGGAGGAGATCATCTGCCCGGTGGTACGGATGAGCCCGCGGTAATCAGAAGTTAGCCGCCACCTGCGCCCGCCCGGTGTGGACGACGTTTGCCTCCCCTGTCTTCCGGCCTTCGTAGCTCAGGCGGAGCTGTATGTTCTTGGCCAGTTGCTGATCTAGCGTCAGGCTCCACAGGAAATTGCGCCCATCCTGCAAGCCATTGAGAATGGCAAAGCCTACCGGAGAATTCGCCGGCCCGTCAAAATCCACAGCGACCAGAGAAGTACGGAGCTGAATGGACGTCTGAGTGGATTGATTGTACCGGGCTTCTGCCTCAAAGCTGTGCCGTTGGGCAAAAGCGTTCCCGTCCGGCAGCTGATCGTCATCCTGACGGAACTCATACGAAAGTGTAGCCCGAAAAGCCCGGGAGGGGATCAGCGTCACCTCGGGCCCCGCCTCGTAGTAACGGATATCAAAATCTTTATTGTTGAAAAACTCAGAGTCATTGGTGCGGCGCCCCTGAGACAGCGCAAACTCTGTGCTGACTGTTTTGGAGATATTCCAGCGGCCGCGCAGGTACTGCTCGCTGTTGCGGCGGCTTTCGAAGCCTGAAGTCTGCACAAACTTATTCCGTACATCGCTCATGCCGACCTGCAGGTCATACGTAGGGTCCGCCTGATTGAAGAAGAGCACGTTCCGGATATTGGAGGTAACTGCCACCAGGGAGGAATCCGCTACATCCAGCTGAAACGGGTTCCAGGCCGACACACTTTCTGTAGCCTGGGTTTTCCGGTTGATGGTCAGGTTGGACAGCGTGGAGAAGCGTGCCAGCGTAGCCTTCCAGCCCTCCTCGTTGTACCAAACGGCTTTGGGGGTGATGCGCAGGCTTTGGTTCAGGCGCACATCATCGGTACGGATGAATTCATCGGTCACCGCCGTTACCCGCACATAATCGGCCAGGTCCTGAAAGGGAGCAATTTCCATTTCATTTTGCTGAATGACACCATCATTATTATAGATCGAATCCAGCCAGATGTAGGTCCCCTCGCCCGGCCGCACTTTTACGTAGGTGAATTCCACCTTGGCTTCCTGACCGGAACCGATCTCATAGGTATTTGACGATTGCACCACACCCTTCAGGATGGTAAAATTGAGGTCGCCCCGCCCCAGAAAGGTCGCCCCGGCCTCCTGATTGGTCGTTTCCGGCCGACTGATGCCGAGGCGGCGGTAGGTGAAGTTGCCGGCCAGTTGAAGGCGGTTGCGGGCTTTTTGGTAGCGCCACTTGCCATTGACATTCGCCTCGCTTGCCCGGGCACTTTGCAGAAAGCGTTCCCCCACCGGCGCGTAGTCAATCCGCTCGCTGAAGCTGCTGCCCCACTGCCAGTTCTCCTGCTCCGGCGACTCCAGGAAAAACCGGTAGCGGTTGTAATAAAAGCTGCTGGCCTCAAGGGTATCAGCGCCAGCGTTGAAGCGTGCATTGCGCTCCTGTTCACCGTATGCCCCCAGGCGGGTCCGCCCCAGCCATGGGATGGCGTAGGCAATCGTGCCACGGGGCCGCCGGAACCGGGTGCTTTGTGCAGTGCTCTCTGTGCTGAGCAGGCTGCCATCCAGTTCCACCTGCCAGTCTTCGAGCTGCTCCCGCACCTGAAATCGGTGCTGCCACCCCTGATAGAGCGTATCTCTGCGAAAGCCGCTCAATTCGTAGCTCAGCTCCCCAACACCCCGCTTCCGGAGGTCGAAGCCGCCTTTCCCAATTTGCTCTTCCGCCTCCGGCACACTGCCCTGCCCCTGCACATTCGCCAGGCTCCAGTCGCGAAGGAACTCGGGGTTCCGGTAGGGGTTGAGGGGTTCAAAATCGGCTTGTACCCACTCGTAGCTCAACCGGGTATCCAGCTGCCATCCGCTGCTGTCGCCTCCCGGGAGCAACCGGTGCTGCAACTCGGTGTAGGCCGAAAGCCCTAAGTCGTCCTCGCTGTCCAGGTCCGAAAAGCGGTTGAGGTCATTGCGGCTCATGCCGACCTCTGCCCTTACTTTGGTGTGCTCAGAAAAGTCATAACTGCCTCCCAGGGTATAGAGCTGCTGCTGACGGGGGGGCGTCAATTGGATCACCGGCGCAAAGTCACCGGCAGGCTGACAATGCTCATCCAGCCCCACCCAGCGGTAGACGCGCTCATTGGCGGGCTGATTTGCATCAAGGATGTACTGCCCGTTGCCCTGCCCCACAAAGGAAAAGCGGGCGGTCAGCAGGCTGTCCTGCGGCTCGGTGGTAAAGACCAGGTATTGTACCAGCGTATCCTGAAGCCCGCAGCGGATCAGCGTATCGACCTGCCGGTAAGCCACCCGGGACGGGGAAAATTCGCCAAGTGTGTCCAGGCTCGGCAGCAAAGCTCCGCCCTCCCGGTCCCCCGCCTCACTGAGCAGGCGCTTGTCCTCATCGGTCAGCTGCAGTTCACCGGTGGCATTTCTGCTGTCCTGCTGATTGAAGAGGTTTAAATTGAGTTTAAAACGGCCCTTTTCATAGGCGGAGCTGACGGCATAAAGGGAGCGCACGTAGTTTTGGTCGGCATATTCAAACTCCACGACGATCCGGCTGTCCTTGGTGATCAGCCGCTTGTTGGTAAAGGTGAGCTCGCCCCGGTTGTAGTCGATGATGTAGTCTTCCTCCAGCCCCCGCACGAGCTGTTCGCCATCCAGGAAGACCCGCTCTGTACCGGAGAGGACAATAATGAAACGCTCCCCTTCCCCACCCCGCAGTTTGTAAGGCCCCTGATTCCCTTCGATGGCATCTATGAAGTTGCGGGTAAACTGCCCCCGGCTGATGGCCACACTCGCCTGAGACGACAGTTGCCCGCCCTGCTCAAAGGTGGACACATTGGAGAACGTCGCGCCCTGCAATTTTTTGAAGTAATTCATAAAGTAACTGTCTGGCCGCTGCAATTCATAGTCCCCAGCCGTGAGCTGATTCTGCCCTTTGCGCAACTGTATGAAAATGCGGTCGAACTCCCGGAGCTGCTGCGTATTGCCTTCCGGCTGAATGGGGATGTTCTCGTCTGTAATGGCCGCCAGGATTTCCACACCATCGCCCAGCTCCCCTGCCAGCTGCAGGTTGAAGCTCGAGTTGAGGACCAGGTCCTGATTGTTGCCGAAGGAAATGCCCCGGGTGAAATTGCCATTGTAGTTGAGCCCCCGGAAGTCGAGCAGCTGCTCATCGCGCTCGTAGGGGTTGTACGCCAGGCCGATGCCGCCGTCATCGAGGGGCTTGGCCAGGCTCGTATCCAGGCGTTGCAGCTCCGCGCCCAGGGTAAAAGGCAGTACGCGGTAGGAAAGCTGCACTTTGGGGTACTGCAAAATCGAAGTATCAAACCTGATCTGCCGGTCTGCCACCCTAAACCAGGCTTTGGGCAGCGGTTCCCCGAGGGTGTCCGTGGCCACAAGGCTGCCGGGCACGATGGTCAGCGAATCCGACCACAATAAGGAAGGCTCCGGGGTGTAGTCAATGGTGCGCCAATTGCTGACAGGCGGCTCCTGAGCGGACAGGCTGGCAGGCAGGGACAGCAACAGGCATAAAGCTATAGCCCGGCAGGCCATACCAATCCTCGCTTCGATCCATTCCCATATCCTGGCGGCCTTTGGCATGCGTGTTTACTTGCGTTGCGTTTTTTCCAATAAACTAACGAAATATTATGGATTGGCGTACACCGGAGCAGGGCTGTCCGTACAGGGTAGTAAAACGAAAGGGCAACCAAAGCTGCCCTTTCTTCAAGAAATCACCCGACTGTTGTATGGCTATTGAGTGTAAGGCACTCTTGCCATACCACTCATTAGCCGTAGCGGTTGTTAAACCGATTCAGGCCAGGATTTATTCGCTAAGTAGGAAATTGGGAGGTGTAAATTAATACAATTTAACATTTCAGTGAAGAATCAGGTCAAAAAAGCCACTGAGTGCTGCAACAGAAGCTGCCCATTTCTGTTTTTAACCAAATTCAGACAGACAAACTGAATGCCGGGGGTGGAAATATCTAAAATATTTAGTTATTTTCGCCTCAGATTGCAACAGTCTAAAAATCCCCCTCGTAAACTATATTGAATGAGCCTTGCCAAAAGGCTATTTTAGGTGCAGCGTAAAGAATCGGTTACGCTGACTCGTCTGCATACCAAAACAAATAAGTCTGGTCATTTACCCAAAACAGGTTACGGCTCCCTTAAATTTTGGCAGTAACTTAATTTTTGTGTTATTGATTCATTGTTACTTTGACAGAGGTATAAGTCATAAATACCCATGAGCTAAACTATCGCACTATGCAAAGACGATCTTTACACTTAATGCTATTTGGAGTCCTGGCCTCAACGGCACTTTTCGCGCAGCCGCTGAACGTGGACCTTTATCGTACCTACGATGGCTCCTTCAACAACCCGAACAACCCGGACTGGGGGCAGGCACACACCAACCTGCTCATTTCCGGCGATCAGGTTGCCTATGAAAACCTTATTGACGAGCCGGCAGGGCCGAACCGCCCTAATCCACGGCGGGTCAGTAATTCGCTGTTCTCTCAGGGTGCTCCCCTCTTTGACCCTTTTGAGCTGAGCGACTTTGTCTGGGCTTTTGGCCAGTTTCTTGACCACGACTTTGGCCTCACCCCTGACGGGACAGAGCCCATGAACATTAACGTGCCGCAGGGTGACCCTATGTTTGACCCGTTCAATACCGGTCAGGCGATTATCCCTATGGTCCGTAATGTATTTGATCCTTCCACCGGAACCAATACGTTCAACCCCCGCCGCCATCCAAACGAGATTACTGCTTTCATTGATGGGTCCGGTGTTTATGGTTCTGATGAATTCCGGGCCAACTGGCTGCGGAGCTTTGAAGGGGGCAAACTGAAGGTATCTGCGGGGAACCTTCCGCCTTTCAATACTTTCAACGGCGAATATGATGCGCCCATCGACCCGAATACGCCCCACATGGACAACCCGGTCGGCCTGACGGAGAAAGTCTTTGTGTGCGGTGACCCCCGTGCAGGTGAAAACCCCCTGCTCCTTGCCTTCCATGCGCTCTTTGTACGGGAGCACAACCGGTTGTGCGACGAGCTGGCTCAGGAATACCCGGACTGGAACGATGAGCAGCTTTATCAGCATGCCCGCAAACTGGTGGGCGGCCTGATTCAGTCGATCGTTTATGATGAATGGCTGCCTGCAATGGGCGTACAGCTGGAACCCTATCAGGGCTATGATGAAACCGTGCACCCACAGTTGTTCAACGTCTTCACCGCTGCTGCTTTCCGCCTTGGGCACACCCTGCTCAACAGTCAGCTCCTGCGCGTAGATGAGAATGGCAATGAGATCCCTGAGGGGCACATGCTGCTGCGCGATGCCTTCTTCAACCCTTATCCGGTAATGGAGCTTGGCCTGGAGCCTTTCTTCCAGGGCATGGGCGAGCAAATGATGCAAAACTTTGACTCCAAGGTAGTCGATGATGTCCGCAACTTCCTCTTTGGCCCTCCGGGCTCAGGGGGGCTTGACCTCGTAGCCATCAATATACAGCGGGCACGGGAACGCGGCGTGGCCGACTTCAACACCATCCGCCAGAACTTCGGGCTCAACCGCTACTCTTTCTTCCAGCAGATCAACAACGATCAGGAAGTGTACGCCCGGCTGATTGGGCTGTACGGGAATATTGATGAGCTCGATCCATGGGTCGGTATGCTGGCCGAAGAGCCTGCACCGGGATCCATTCTCGGCCAAACGCTCAACCGTATTCTGCAGGTGCAATTTACAAACCTGCGGGACGGAGACCGTTTTTACTACGAAAACGACCCCGTGCTGACCGATGCCGAAAAGGACTGGATCAAGAATACGACCCTGCACGATGTGCTGATGAAGAATACCACCATCAAGCTGATGCAGGACAAAGTATTCGAGGCCATGAGCCACGAAGAGATTTGTGACCATATGACTTCTGATATCACCGGTGAGGTGGTGACGGAGTCCGGAGAAGCCGTTCCTTCCGTGATGGTAAATGTCATCAACACCACCGGCCCGATGAACCTGATGACCAACGACGAAGGGCGCTTCGACTTCTGGGGCGTACCGGCATGTGACGTGACGATGATCGGCATGGAGCGGGACGACGACCTCACCAACGGCGTGTCTACAGCTGACCTTATTCGTATTCAGCAGCACATCCTTGGTGTAATCGACCTGGACAGCCCCTACAAGCAAATTGCCGCAGACGTCAACCGCAGCGGCACGATTACCGTGCTCGACCAAATTTACATCCGCCGGGTTATCCTGGGGCAGGCTGACTTCTTCCCCAACAACTTCTCCTGGCGTTTTGTAGATGCGAAATACCAATTCCAGACGGATGAGCCACAGGGCGAAGACTTCCCGGAAACCATTACAGTGGATGACGTCCTATCTGAAGACATGGACCTGCAGTTTATTGCGGTTAAAGTTGCGGACGTTACCGGCGATGCTATTCCTAATGGTTTCCACTCCGGCGAGGTTGGCGAGCGCAGCCTGACCCTCTTCCAACTGCAAAATATGAAACTTGAGGCCGGCCAGGTCTATGACATCCCAGTCACTTCAGCCGCTATTGCCAATCTGGAAGGCTACCAGTTCGGATTCGACTATGATACGGATATACTGGACTTCCAGGGCATGAAACCCGGCAGCCTGACCAACCTGACTGAAGACCACTTCGGCACCTTTGAAGCAGAAGGTCAAATCACCACAAGCTGGGTAAAACCTTCCGGTTTCGAAGCTAAGGCGGATGAGCCTCTGTTCTTCCTCACCTTCCAGGCCAAGCGCCCGGTACAGCTGAGCGAAGCACTGTCGCTAAGCGAGCAGAAGGTAAAGGCAGAGGCTTACAGCAATGGCTTGCAGGTATCTAACCTTGGCTTGGTGTTTGAGCAAGGCACCGGCGCTGACGCGAGTGGCTTTGCCCTGCAGCAAAACCAGCCCAACCCATTCCGGGAGTCCACCCTCATCAACTTCCGCATGCCGGAGGCTGGCTGGGCTCGCCTGACGGTGACGGACATCAGTGGCAAGGTCCTCCTGGTACAGGAAAACGACTACGATGCCGGCGAGCAGCAGTGGCAGCTCAACCGCAATGACCTGAAGGGCAGCGGCGTCCTGTTCTACACCGTGGAAACCGCCAACGACCGCGCCACGCAGCGCATGATTGTGGTGGATTAAGCCCACAACTGAGCTAAAATGACAGGAGCGGATTCGCGTGGGCGGGTCCGCTTTTGTTGTTTTTAGGGGAGGGGGGAAGGGAAGCTGGCTTTGTAGAGGAGTTCAGGGTCTACACTGAAGGGGTGGAAACGGAGCACACCTTCGAAATCCCGAATTTGCCTGCCATGAGAGGGCCAAATCAGCGTCCCGTTCCGGACTTTGAAGGACCGGAATAGAACGGGGTCTTCAAGGAGTGCTTTTTCCAGTGGGCGGAACTCATCCAGAAAGTTCTGAAAGTCGATTTCGCCTTTCACCCCTCCATCAAACTCAAGAAGCATAGAAAACGCTCCGGTGAGCCGGGCTTTGACGACTTTGGGGAACAGCGGCAACTTCATCGCTGCTGCAATGCATTCAAAGTTTTGCAGATTTGGGCGAGCCTTTTGCAGCTTCAGGGCTTCCAGCAACACCTCAACCTGCTGACCGGCAGGTAGTGCACTTAGATGATGTCCAACGTATTTTGCATCTGGCATGGTTTTGTTATTTTTGGAATTCGTCCCATTGATCTTCTAGGAATGTTCTGTTCTCTTCAGCCCACTTTTTCACTTTCTTGCTTTTCTTTGGGCTGATTTTTCCTTTAATGGTGTTTCCCTCAAAGTCATAAACTGCTTCATCACCGCCCTCTTTAGCATGAAAATGCGGCGGATTATGATCCTTAAAATACATATAAATAGCAACTCCTGCAACCGTTGCTATTGCAGGAGAAAGTACATAAATCGCTATTGTTAAAAGCATGGGGATGAGTTTTAGGTTCTGCTAAGCACTTCAAACTTTCAGTTGAGGAATTATTTTTTGAGCCCCGCGTCCGCGAAATCATCAAAGCGGAGCACCTCGACATCAACAATGAAGCCCAACTACTCCGCCGCTTCGGCCGCAAAACCATCGCCAACCCTTACGAGCTGACCGTATAGGAGGGTTATTCGATTTCTAAAATCATAGCCGACTTACCGGGCACATTGATGGTTCCCGAAGTTTTATAGGCCTTCCCGGTCATTATGTCCTTGCCCTGCGTGGTACCGCCCAGCATTTCTGCAAAGCGGTCGAGTTGCAGGGGCGTAGCTTCCTCATTTTTATTGAGAATGGTCATGACTTTGCTGGTATCGGTATAGCGGAAGGTGACGTAGAAACCGCCGTCCGGCACAAACTGCATAAGCTTGCCATGGTGGATCGCCTCGCTGGTTTTGCGCCAGTTGAGCAGCTTTTTGATGTAGGCTTTGGCTTCTTTCTGGTCCTCAGTGAGGCCTTTGCCAGTGAAGCCGTTGACCTCATCGCCTGCCCAGCCACCGGGGAAGTCGGTGCGGATGATGCCGTGGTCGCCGGGGTAGCCTTCATTGTCCATCAGGATTTCGGTACCGTAGTACAGCTGAGGCGTTCCGCGTAAGGTCATAATGTAGGCAATGCCCATTTTGAAGAGGCCGAGGTCTTCGTTCACCTGCGTGTAAAAGCGGTCCATGTCGTGGTTGTCCGGGAAGGTCACGAGGCTGTAGGGATCGGCATAGAGGAAGTCCTGCGTCAGCATTTTGTACAGCTCGATAAGCCCGCTGCCGTATTGCTTTTCCTCCTGTACCAGCCCTTGCGTAAGCGCAAACTGAATGGGGAAGTCCATCAGGCTCGGCAGGCAGGAGGTGTAGTCATCGTGGTTGTCTTTGCCTTCCTGCCAGTAGGATACGATAGCCGGATTGGTCACCCACTCTTCGCCCACGGTATTGAAATTGGGGTATTCGGCGCGCAGGGCGCAGGTCCATTCCGTCATAAAGTCCTTGTCCGGATAAGGGTAGGTGTCCATCCGGATGCCGGAAAGGCCGGAGTATTCGATCCACCAAATGGTATTCTGTATCAGATAGGTAGCCAGCAGCGGATTGCGCTGATTCATATCGGGCATGGTTTCCACAAACCAGCCATCGGAGAACATGCGCTTGTCGTACTCGGAAGCGTGAATGTCCTGCACGGTATTCCGGCGGTGGGAGGTGTTGACGTATTCTCCTCCGAAGTTAATCCAGTCATCCGTAGGCATGTCCTTTACAAACCAATGCTCAGAGCCGCAGTGGTTAAGGATCATGTCCATGATGATCTTGATATCCTTGTCTTTTGCCCGCTGAATGAGATCGAGGTACTCTTCATTGCTGCCAAAGCGCTGATCCACCTTGTAGAAATCCGTGGCGGCGTAGCCGTGGTAGGAATAGTCGGGCATATCGTTTTCCAAAACCGGATTGAGCCAGATCGCCGTGAAGCCCATGTCGTCAATATAATCCAGCTGATCGATGATGCCCTGAATATCGCCCCCGTGGCGCCCGCCTTTGAAGTCGCGGTTGGGCTTCTCCATCATGCCCGCCACCGCGTCATTATCCGGATTGCCGTTGGCGAAGCGGTCCGGGGTAATGAGGTACATGACGTCCGCCGGGGTGAAGCTCTCGCGCAAGGCAGAGCCTGGTGCGCGCTCCCGCAGTTCATAGTCGTAGGAATCCACGACATCTTTGCCGTCCAGCAGCTGCACCTGAAAAGTGCCCGGCTCCACGCTCTCTGCCAGTTCCAGGTTGACAAAGAGGTAATTGGGGTTTTGCACCCGCACCGTGGAGGTAATTTTCACACCATCATAATCGCTCAGTGCAACTTTGTACTGCGCCAGGTTGTCTCCGTAGAGCAGGAGTTCGAGCTCAGGGTTATGCATCCCTGCCCACCAGTTGGGCGGCTCTACGCGTTGTAGGGGAGATTGGGCGAAAAGTGCGCTGCTCCCTAACAGCAGAAGCAGGGCGACGGTAAGGCGTTGGATGTAGGCGGTCATAATTCCTGGTTTTGCGGCAAAATAGGGAATTTTGGGAAAATATAGATGGCGGATTAGGGCCGGAAGGCGGGGCACATGAGTTCCTGGTGAGCAGACAAAACACCCATGCATAATGGAGTGGAAATGCCCTTCCAGCTTGCGTAAACCCAAATGTCTGTTTTGTCTGATGACTTTGCCATGCTTACTTTAAAAGTTCCAAGTCTTGCAATTTTCGTCCCAGCTCATCATCGACAGCCAACTTCAAAAAGTCTTCGTGCAGTTTATGATTACAACTTTTCTTCTTCACTCCAACACCACCCCCCGAAGCCCCAAATGCACCCGCTCCCGCCAGTAGCGCTCATTATGGTCGTGGCCGGGGTAAGCCTGCGTCATCCAGTTTTGCCCGGCCTGATAGCCCTGCGCCTTTAGGATGGAGTCCACCCGTTGCTGATAGGGCGCATAGAATTGGTCAAGTCCCTCCGTGCCATAGTCGAAGTACCAGCGCTTGCCTTTGGGCAAATGGGCGGCGAAGTAGTCGATGATAGCCTGAGCTGCTTCCGGAGTGTCATCCTGCAGAGCAACCGGCCAGTGCGTAGACAGGCAGAGGGCACCGGCAAAAACCTCCGGATATTCGCATACTGCATACATGGATATCAGCCCGCCCATGCTTGAGCCGCCGATGTAGGTATGCCCGTTGCCCGGCTTGGACCGGTAAGTGCGGTCAATGTAAGGCTTCAGCTCCCGGGTAAGAAACTTCAGGTAAGCATCAGAAAAGGCAGTACCGCCCACCCGGGCCTCAAGCAGGCTGTCGAACCGGGCCATGGGCTGCTCTGGCAGGTACTCCTGAAACCGCTTTTTACCGGCGTGGTTGACCCCAACGATGATGACTTCCGGCATTAGCCCTGCTGCGGAGAGGCTGTCTGTGGTGCGGTGGATCTGCCAGGCGGCACCACCGTAGGCCAGGCTGTCAAAGAAGAGGTTCTGCTGGTCCATCATGTAGAGTACCGGGTACTGCCGCAGTGTATCCGTAAAGTAGGAAGGAGGCAGGTACACCTGTCCGCTTTTGGGTCCGATAAACTCAGAATTTTCGTAAGTGAACGGCACAAAGCGGGAGGGTTCAGCTGAAGGCTGCTCCTGCTGACAGCCCAGGATCAAAAGCAGTAAAACAGGAAGAATGAGGTATCGCATCACAGGTATTTTACATATTTTTCAACCGCCCACCATCTACCGCCAGGGCCACACCTGTGATATAGGCGGCTGCAGGCGTAGCCAGAAAAGCAATGGCAGCACCGATCTCACCGGGCTCCGCGAAGCGCTGCAGCGGGATGCTGCTCTGCATGGCAGTTGTCACTGCTTCTACAGACTTGCCTGTTGCGGTGGCCTTTTTTTCGATGATTTCCTGCAGGCGGCCGGTATTTGTGGCTCCGGGGAGGATGTTGTTTACTGTGATGCCATCTGCGCCCACTTCATTGGCCAAGGTTTTGGCCCAGTTGCCTACGGCTCCACGCACCGTATTGCTCACGCCCAGGCCGGGCAAAGGGGCCTTTACGGAAGTGGAAATCACGTTGATGATGCGGCCATAGCCCTCTTTGCGCATGCCGGGAAGTACGGCTTTCGCCAAAAGGTGGTTGCAGATGAGGTGTGTGGTAAAGGCTTGGGTAAATTCCTCCAGTTCGGCCTCCGTGATGGGCCCGGCAGGAGGGCCTCCGGTGTTGTTGACCAGGATGTGGATAGGCTTGGTGGCGGTGAGCCCCCGGACCTTCTTGCGCAGATCAGCGGTATCGGTAAAGTCGGCAGCCAGAAAATCATGCTGCTGCCCTTTGACCCGTGCCATTTCCTTGGTGATGGCTGCCATCTTATCGGCCGAACGGGAAACGAGGGTCACGTTAGCGCCCAGCTCTGCCAGTTCAAAGGCGGCGGCTTTTCCAATACCTTTGCTGCTGCCGCAGACGAGCGCATTTTTTCCTTTCAAGTCTAAGTTCATGGAGTGTGTTTTGTATATTCCGGCTAAATTTAAAGAATTTCATACAAACCTTGATTTATGCCACTAGCCAAACCTTTCAACCTTCAGCAATGGGTAGATGACAACCGCCACCTCCTTAAGCCTCCCGTGGGCAATCAGCAAGTCTACAAAGGTAACGATGATTACATTGTCATGGTTGTAGGCGGACCCAATGGCCGTAAGGATTATCACTGGGAAGAGGGGGAAGAGCTTTTCTACCAGCTTGAAGGCGACATTACCCTGAAGATCATTAATGAAGCCGGAGAGCCGGAGGATATTGCCATCAAAGAGGGGGAGATGTTCCTGCTGCCTCCGCGCATCCCGCATTCTCCGCAACGCCCTGCGAATACCATCGGGCTGGTCATTGAGCGCTACCGCCGGGAGGGTGAGATGGACAAGTTGATGTGGTTCTGTGAAAACTGCAATCATAAACTGCATGAGGAGTCTTTTCCGCTGGAGGACATCGTTGCGCAGTTGAAGGCGGCCATTCAGAACTTCATGGCTTCGGAGGAGCTGCGTACTTGTGATCGTTGTGGGACGGTTATGGAGGGGGAGTAAGGGGGGCTTGGCAGTTGGCAGTCGGGCAGTGGGCAGTGGGCAGTTGGGCAGTTGGGCAGTTGGGCAGTGGGCAGTCGGGCAGTCGGCAGTTGGGCAGTGGGCAGTCGGCAGTCGGCTGGTGGGCAGTCGGCAGTTGGGCAGTTGGCAGTTCGGCAGTGGGCTGGTGGGCAGTTGGGCAGTCGGCAGTGGGCAGTCGGCAGTGGGTGGTTGGGGAGTTTTGCTTACTTTTGCGGGGGTAGATGATAGCCTATGCAAAAAGTATACTTTGCTTCTGATTTTCACCTGGGTATTGATGGCCGTTTGAGGAGTGGTGAGCGGGAGAAACAGATCGTTCGCTGGTTGGAGTATATCCGGGAGGATGCGGCGGCGATTTACCTGGTAGGGGATGTATTTGATTTTTGGTTCGAGTACACGACGGTTGTGCCTAAGGGGTATGTGCGGCTGTTGGGAAAACTGGCAGAGCTGCGCGATGAGGGTATTCCCATTTACTTTTTTACCGGCAACCATGACATGTGGATTTTCCGCTACTTTGAAGAGGAGCTGGATATTCCGACCTACCGTAAGCCGATCCGTCGGGAAATCATGGGCAAGCAGTTCCTGATTGGGCATGGTGACGGTTTGGGGCCGGGCGATTATGGCTACAAGCGCATTAAGAAAGTCTTTGCCAATCCGGCATGCCAATGGCTGTTTGAGCGGCTTCATCCAAACTTTGGGATCGGGCTGGCTAATTTCTGGTCACAACGTAGCCGGGCTGCGGACCATCCTGAAGAAAAGGACTTCCTGGGTGAGGACCGGGAATGGCTAATCACTTACGCTAACCGCAAGCTGGAAACGGAGCCTATCGACTATTTTGTGTTCGGGCACCGGCACCTTCCTATTGAATACACGCTAAAGAATGGGCACAGCCGTTATATTAATCTGGGGGAGTGGCTCTACAGTAACTCTTACGCTGTCTTCGATGGTGATTCTGTTAATTTAGCTTTTTTTGAGAATGAAGAAGGTCGGGTTTTTGGTGGTGGGTAGTTTTTTGGTGGGGAGTTCTTTAGTCGGCAGGGGGGAGTTGGCAGTTCTTCAGTCGGCAGTTCTTCAGTCGGCAGTGGGCAGGGGGGAGTCGGCAGTTCTTCAGTCGGCAGTTCTTCAGTTGGCAGTGGGCAGTCGGGAGTCGGCAGTTCTTCAGTCGGCAGTTCTTCAGTCGGCAGTTCTTCAGTTGGCAGTGGGCAGTCGGGAGTCGGGAGTTCTTCAGTTGGCAGTGGGCAGGGGGGAGTCGGCAGTTCTTCAGTTGGCAGTGGGCAGTCGGGAGTGGGCAGTTCTTCGGTCGGCAGTGGGCAGTCGGGAGTTGGCAGTTCTTCAGTCGGCAGTTCTTCAGTCGGCAGTTCTTCAGTTGGCAGTGGGCAGTCGGGAGTGGGGGGAGCTTGATACGGGGCGTGTTCAGAAGCACTTGCATACTTTGCCAACGTTTTGTCGTGATTTCACTACGGATAAGCTGCAGAATGTTTATGTAGTTGATAAAAATAACCGGGTGCATAAATACGGGCCGGACGGGCGGGAGCAGTTTCATTTTAATAACAACACCCGGGGTGCTTTGGCGTATATTGACCCTACGGATCCTTTCAATCTGCTTTTGTTTTATCCGGAGCTGCAGGTGGTGGCTACCTTGGACCGTACGATGAATGAAACTGCAGTGCTCGAGCTCTTCACTGCGGGCATCTTTAATGCGACGGCGATCGGGCTGGCTACGGACAATAACATTTGGGTTTATGATCAGGCCGCATTCCGGCTGAAGAAGGTGGGCCAAAATGGCGAAGTCCTGGTCCAAAGCGACAACCTGAGCGCGCTGCTCGATGCTCCGCCTAAAGCGGCTCAGCTTCTTGCCAATAACAACATCGTGTACCTCAACTGCCCGGGGCAGGGTATTTATGTGTTTGATAATTTCGGTCAGTTTCATCAGCTTCTCCCCTACCCGGATGTGTCCTCCCTGCAGATACAGGATGGAAAGTTGCTCCTGTACAGCGGCCACCGTGTCCGTGCCTACAATCCGGAAACCCTGCAGGAACAGGTGCTTAGAGGGGACATCCAGGCAGATGTACAGGTCCGGTATCAGGGGAACCGGGTCTATGAAAAGGGAAAGGAGGGCTTGGTCAGGGTGTTTTCGAGGACACCATAGCAGCTCCCAAAAAAGATGACCACGGCAGGGAAGCTCCCTCCGTGGCCAAGCCGAAATTCTAAAACAGGAAATATATCTTATGCAGTGGGGCAAAACCCAACTGGAAAACTTATTTTTCCAAAAGCCCTTACAGCTTATTGAAGTAGAAATCTTTTCTGCCCGTTGTAAAAACCGGGTCTTCACAGCGCAGGACATGTTGCAGCACGAGTTCGTCCAACTGAAGGTACTTCAGCGCTACCACGGTGATACAGCCGTTATCAAATTGCAGCAGTACATGCTGCCCGTCATCGCTGACCAGATAAGTGCCCGCTTCCTTTACCTGCCGCTTTCGGTTACCGAGGTTACGCACAAAAGTCCCGTCCTCCAGAAACTGATATTGCAGATAAGCCTCTTCCATATCAGGCGCTTTACGGCGGGAGACTTCAAAGGGGTAAGTGGTATTGCCCCATGCGCCGCTAAGCAGCTGTCTGTGTTTTTCTCCATCCCCGGCTTTCACCTGTTTCAGGGATTGTGAAGAAAAATCTGTAGCGATTAGCTGTATTTGATTGCATTCCACATCTACGCCATAGTTATAGGTGGTACCGGATGCCTGATCCGTCATTTGCAAAAACGCACAGCCGCCAACGCCCGGGATAACTTCCCAGCTATACAAGGCAACGGCAGGAGCCTGCCCGGCGCCTTCATTCCACTGTGCGACTCCATTTTCATAAAAGACGACGGAAAGCTTTTGTCCGTCCGCGCTTGTCCCTAACCAAACACCGTTAGGCAGGTGCTTTGCAAGCACGGGGGCTACAAGGCAGGATTCCGGTTTAGCGGGCGAAGGGTCAGCGTATGCTAATGCCATAAAGCTTAACCCCAGGTACAGGGTTGTCAGGAATAGGGTTTTCATCATTTTCTTTTTAGTCGGGTTGAATCACAACAACGGGTGAGGCTGTTGCTTTTCTATATAGACGAAGGTAAGCCCGGAAGGTTGCACC
>JANSXW010000338.1 GCA_024742755.1 bacterium
AAAAGTGTGAGCTTTTCCGGTAGCGCATATCCAGTCCAGATGGCTGCGTGCACCGCACGCTAAGCCATGCAGACCAAAGCACCGCTTTGCGTCAGTAGTAGGACTAAATCGGCGCTATGGCTTTTGCTCGGTTTGCCGATTGAGCTTAGTTTTTGGGATTAGTGCATGCATTGATATTGTATTAGTCAGATGACCGCTTGCACCGCAAGAAAGGGCATACCGTGAAAAGTGTGAGCTTTTCCGGTAGCGCATATCCAGTCCAGAGTAGGACTAAATCGGCGCTATGGCTTTTGCTCGGTTTGCCGATTTAGCTTAGTTTTTGGGATTAGGGTATGCATTGATATTGTATTAGTCAGATGACCGCTTGCACCGCAAGAAAGGGCATACCGTGAAAAGTGTGAGCTTTTCCGGTAGCGCATATCCAGTCCAGAGTAGGATTAAGACCTTGGTGCGGTAGTAGTCTACGTACCGTTCCAGTTGCGTCAGAGCGCATATCCAGTCCAGAGTAGGATTAAGACTTGTAATGAATAAACCGCTACGATTGCACAACACCGTGTCAGAGCGCATATCCAGTCCAGAGTAGGATTAAGACTTGACCAGTGTAGAACGTGGGGAGTTTTGCTACCTGTCAGAGCGCATATCCAGTCCAGAGTAGGATTAAGACTGTTCTTCCAGCCATTCAATAGTCATATCAATGGCTTGTCAGAGCGCATATCCAGTCCAGAGTAGGATTAAGACCGAACCTAGCTTTATTGGCATCATTCCAAAACATGTTGTCAGAGCGCATATCCAGTCCAGAGTAGGATTAAGACGGCGTGTCGCCAAACCCGTGGATCATTTGCTTGCCAAGTCAGAGCGCATATCCAGTCCAGAGTAGGATTAAGACCAGGAAGCAGTGGAACCGGCGGATGCTATTGCGGTCTTGTCAGAGCGCATATCCAGTCCAGAGTAGGATTAAGACCCTGACGTAAGGATCATAATCGCTCCTTAAACTGACCAGTCAGAGCGCATATCCAGTCCAGAGTAGGATTAAGACTTGCATTTAACTGTTTTTTAAGGTATTACAAAGGTTAGTCAGAGCGCATATCCAGTCCAGAGTAGGATTAAGACTCACCATTCGTTGCCCACCGTCATTGTCCGGGATGTCAGAGCGCATATCCAGTCCAGAGTAGGATTAAGACGGTTTTTAGCCCCGGCGTTTGTTGGTCGGGGCGGGGTTGTCAGAGCGCATATCCAGTCCAGAGTAGGATTAAGACAGCTGTTGCAGTGCGTAGAACAATCATAATTGTGTTGTCAGAGCGCATATCCAGTCCAGAGTAGGATTAAGACAAGCGGCGGTGAGAAAGTCTCATTATGATGAGTAGCAGGTCAGAGCGCATATCCAGTCCAGAGTAGGATTAAGACTTATTGTGAGTGAATAATTCTTGATATTATTCATTGTCAGAGCGCATATCCAGTCCAGAGTAGGATTAAGACTCTTTAAGCAGAGCCACATAACGCTTACAAAAGCGTTGTCAGAGCGCATATCCAGTCCAGAGTAGGATTAAGACAGGTAATTACCGTCATAAGGGCTGTAGATATAGGCCAGTCAGAGCGCATATCCAGTCCAGAGTAGGATTAAGACGCAGTTAAATCCATACTTCGTTTCTAGATTAATCATGTCAGAGCGCATATCCAGTCCAGAGTAGGATTAAGACTCGCCCAGCGTCCATTCGCTGGCTACCTTGACCACGTCAGAGCGCATATCCAGTCCAGAGTAGGATTAAGATCCCGGTGAAGATGTACTAGCTGGGGCTAAACTGCATCAAGTACATCTAGAACCGGGACTAAATCGGCGCTATGGCTTTTGCTCGGTTTGCCGATTTAGCTTAGTT
>JANSXW010000278.1 GCA_024742755.1 bacterium
CGCCTCGGACCCACACCGGGTCGAGAGTGCATATTGGTACGGCTGGCACGCCGCATCAAAGCGCTCTGCGAACTGTTGGGCCAAGGTACGCGACACCAGCCTACGCAAGACATCACCTACCACGAGGCCACGCACCCCTCCCGAGGGCTTCCGCACTGCCACCATCCGGCCAAGCCCAATCCAGGGAACGACTACTGCCGGGATTTCGGCACGGGCCAAGCGCGCCCCTACTCGCCACAATAGGTCGGAGGCCTCTTCATCATCAAGGACAAGCCGAAGCATCTCTCCGGTAAGGCCGCTCGGCCCCGGCGCCGCTCCTCGACGTGACCGCCGCAGATTTGCAAGGAAACACTCGGGCAATAGCTCCACGGCACGATCAGGTGCCCAATCACTGAGGCCCTGGGGAATGGGCTCGTACTGTTGGTTCGGGCGACTAGTCGGGTCCGTGAGTCTCTGGAGGGTGTCCGCATCCCCTGGTGCCAAAGGATCAGCCATGAGCGCCTGGCGTGCTGCTGACAGTTCCCCCAAGCGTGCCAAACGGACAGCTCTGTCGGCCCGTTTTGCTGCATCATCTCCGGGTTGCCCGGTCTCGCGGTGACAAGGGTCAGGAGCTTCTGCTGCTGAGGGCTGTCCTTGAGGGAACGCACCGGACGCTCGGACCAGCGCCTGCCACCGCCCGTGGAAAAAGTCGTCAAAACGGGCGAGGAACTCTCGTTTGGGCACACTGCTCCCAGGGTGGCGAAACAACAACATGCGTGGCAGGAGGAGCCAAATTTTCCAAGCTTGTTCCTGTCCGAGCCCTTCTGGTGAGCCGGCGTGGTATATCAAGTCAAGCGCGAACCGGAGCGCTTTCCGCAAAGGCCCTTTTAGGAAATGCGGGGGTGCTCTCAACATACTACACGGGTGGCTCAACACTGTTTCGACATCATACGGCTCAATTGCAGCAAAGGCCGCCCTGAGGCGCGCCCCTTGTAACGGATTGAACCGGCGGGTGTGTGCGCCGTGGGGCTCTCCGGGGCCATCGGCCGGCCCCTCCGTTGTGTCCAAGGCATTGTGCGTTAGTGGCGGTGCTGCCGGGCTATCGTCCCGCAGGACGGCCTCCGGCTCATGCAACGGTGCTTCCGGCTGGTTTGGCACGGGATCGCCGGGCGGACAGGTTGCGACTCCGCAGTCTCGACGGTGGACACCGGAGTGCACAGCGTCTGTTCTGCGGGGGTGGCCGTCTGGGGGCGGCACTGCCGCGGCGACACCGTCATGGGCATTGCACTGTTGCGCGTCAGCGAGTGGCACTGGCTGGTGCGGGTCTTGGCGGCCACCTTCATGGGCATTGCTCTGTTGCGTGTCGTCAGCTGGCATTGGCTGGTGCTGGTCTTGGCGGCCACCGTCATGGGCATTGCTTTGTTGCGCGTCGGCTAGTGGCACTGGCTGGTGCTGGTCTTGGCGGCCACCTTCATGGGCATTGCTTTGTTGCGTGTCGACAGCTGACATTGGCTGGTGCTGGTCTTGGCGGCCACCGACATGGGCATTGCTCTGCAGCGCGTCGGCAGCTGACACAGGCTGGTACTGGTGTTGGCGTCCAGCGGGCGCTCGGGCTTGCCTATCTGCGTTGGATGGGCGGTCGATGGATGCTCGGAACGCATCCGCAGTTGCAACGAGCTGCGCCGCCCGCCCTTCCCCAAGAAAGAGTAACAACAACGTTTCCTGAGCTGTGGCTGGAATGTACCCCTCCGGGGTTGTGCACCGCTCGACCGCCCAGGTGAGGAAGACTGAAGCGCTGGCGGGCAAATAGGCCGACGCTTGCTGCAGCACGCGCGGCAGAGCAATCTCAGGGGCTGTGAGTTCACGCCCTTCTGCCACAGCCGCCGCCTGCTGCACTTCCAGCACGCGAAGGGTTGTCTCTACAGGGATAGGCGGGGCGCACTGCAAATGCTGGAGCGCCTGCCGCCATGCGACCCCAAGAAACGCGTGCGTTTCCCACTGTTGGGATGCTGCCCTGTCCAAGTTCCCTGTGGCCGCGTGGAGCAGCGGCACGAAAAACCAGCTGTTTGCTGCTGCCGGGGCTGTGCTCGGAGGCCCCCTTGAAAGCCACGGTGTCCCACGCCTCGTGTGGACGGCTGGCAACGCAACGTGTTGTGGCTCAGGCCTTGGTTCCGGGTGCTGGCGTTGGTCCGGCGGCTGTGGGTGCAAATGCTGCTGCTGTGGCTGCGGCTGTTGCGGCCGTGGCTGCTGCCGCTGATCCGCCGGAAGCTGCGTAGGCGCAGCGCACGGATTTGCAATTGGAAGGAGCTCGGGCTGGCAAGGCAGCAGGAATGGGGGATGGCCTTGGCTGCAAACCCATCCGCGCTGAGCGGACGCCATG
This sequence comes from bacterium, assembly GCA_024742755.1. Lineage (GTDB taxonomy): Bacteria > Bacteroidota > Bacteroidia > Chitinophagales > Saprospiraceae > Phaeodactylibacter. The sequence continues at coordinate 2,360 of JANSXW010000278.1, forward strand.
TCAACGGCGAGGGATCTTCGGCCATGCTCTGCACAATCGGGTGGTGCTGGGATGCCCTGCAACAAAACATTGTCCTCCGCGAGCGTGGCATTGCAACGCATACAAATCCACTCGGGGCGCCACCGATCCCCAGCGGGGTCACGAACCGGCATCCACGCCATGTGCCGCGAAGGCAATTCCACCCATGCACGGTCCGACTCCGGGAACGAGGCATCAACTAGGGCAACATGGTGACAACAAAACGCGCACACATGTTCCGGCGCTTCAGGGGGAAGCCTTTCAGGGGAGGACACGGCACGGGTATCATAGGCTGGTGCTGCTTCTGGTATCACGACTCCATTTAAGATGCAAGCATTTACCAAATTTTCCTCTGCAAATCCCGACCAACCGGATCGGCAGCACGGGCATCGCAAGTTGTGCACATTCACTCGCATATGCGCAGCACACCCTAGGTGCAATGTGTGCCCGCAGGATGGCCATGCGTAACTCGCCTGCGGCCCGCTTTCTCCCGGCACTAGTTCGCACATGCATATGGGGCACGCATTGTCAGCCCCGGCTGCTGCTTCGCGCGGGACGCTGTCTGCCCGCAAAAGCCACTCGGGCGTGACTGGTGCCGGCTCCCCGGGGGTTGCAGCACCTAGGGCATCTGGCGGGGCCGGGGAAGATACAACGGAAAGCACGGATGGCGAAGACACGGGGGACGGGTCCCGATTCGCATCCCCACGGTCCATTGCCAGGCTGCTGGGTTGACCGATTCTTTGAACTGGGCCGGTCCCCCAGCTACGTCTACGTTTTTTTTTTGGGGTTTCTTCGGGCCTCTTGTTTTTTTATTATTATTATTTATTTTTTTTTTGCCCGGCCTCCGGGGGGGAGGTCTTATTCAATTGCTGTTTTTCACCTGGACAGCATCCAGGGACGGATTATTTATACTGGGCCCGTCTCCCAGCTGTGGCACGGCTTATTTATACTGGGCCCGATCCCCAGCTATGCGATCCGTGGCGCCCGCCGCGATAGCCTAAAAACGAAACTGGGAACCAGGGGGCAGCCCCAAAACCAGAAAGGACACAAACAGGGAAAGAACCCAAAACCAAAAGGGGGACAGGCAGCCAGCCAACAGAGAAAACCTGAGCCGGCTTAGGCTTGAGCTTGAGCCAAAATGGCGGGCGGTGGCAGGCGCTGGTCCGAG
>JANSXW010000083.1 GCA_024742755.1 bacterium
GGTAGCTACCTCCAACGCACTGGATAGGTTGGAGTAGGCCGTCAACCATTGCAGCCCGTCCTCAATTCCTGATGTATTGCCCCTGTCCACTATTATTCGTTTGCTTTGAGCTTCCAGGGAGGGAAAAAGCCCAAAGATTACGAGAGCTATGATAAAATAAAGCCGCATCTGTGAATGATTTTCGTAAAAGCAAAACAGAAAGGCTTCAGAAGCCTTTCTGTTGGTGAGACTCGAATATGTTTTAACTGAACTTACTGTTTGATAAGACTACCAAGAACTACTTCATCATCTGCCCTTAGCACATAGAATACTGTCGTTCCATTAGGTAGCGTACTAAAGTTATTGTTGACTACAAAACTAGACGTACCAACAGGAAAGCTCCCCTCATCCTCGTACCAAAAGCCAAAACCATCGTACATGATTAATTCCACGGATTTGCTCTCCGTTAATTGAAATGGAATGGTCACCTGACTTGAAGCCGGATTTGGAAAGGGTGCCGTTGCAGTCAGCTTTTTCACAGTAGAGACAATATCAAGGTCTATGTCGATGGTACTCGCTACCCCCTCTGATAACCCTCCAAATACAAACAATGAAGGCAACACCTCATTGTTATCTGAGAAAAGACTAGAAATATTACAAATTTGCTTCTCTGCAACCAGCGTCAGTTCAAATAAATTCACCGGCCTGGCATATCTTGCTTTTGATATCTCTGACCCCATTTCAGGGTCAACCCATACTATGGAAATACTATTCTCCTCAGAGATAGAGAAATTGGTTGTGGAAAACCCTGCTAAGTCCATTGACCTAACGCCTCTGATGTAAGCCCCTTCCAACTGCAAATTAGCCTGAAAACCCTCAATATTCTGTAATTGATCAGTAGATACGACTACCTGGAATACTTCACCTGCTGAAATACAGGCATGAGGGTCGTTGACAAACGTAAGTTGTGTAACAGTGGTATCTCCTATCAAATTTTCATCAAGTGATTCTGCAAAAGAGTTATCAGCATCACCGGATTTTACCGCATTAAAGGTCCAGGTATCCACATCCTGTGCCTCTGCATTTAGCAGATTAATGGTAATCTCAGACAAATAGCTAGGATCGCCCGTTTGCGGATCTTCCAGGTAGGCTCTATTTTCTGTACCAATAGCCCAACTGGCATTGAATGGGTCTTGAAAAAACGGCGTTTCGAATGATGTTGAAGAGAGGGCATATCTTGGAACAAGCCTGAATATTGGTGTCTCCGGGAACTCTAAATAGATTCCCAATATCACTTTCTGTATTTGTATCATATCGAGGGCGGTAATGCTTCCTGTATTATTGATATCTCCGGCAATTTTATCATAAGGCGAAATAATTAAATCGGTGCCTAGAATATGTTTTTGAAGACGGATCAAGTCCAGCAGGGAAACTTCATCAGAAGCATTATAAAAATCATCGGTCCTGTCTTCTCTTTGTCTGATTAAAATATCCTTATCCTCAGGCAATAAGATCAAGTCAGGATTGATGAAATAGCTGCCATCTTCAATACTCAAAACTTGGCTAAAATCTGTTAGTGAAATATCCTGATACCTCAGCGCCATATTTTCCATTGGAGGAAAAGTAAACTGATCGTTTGCCTCATCGTAGGCCGGTGTAAACACAAATCCCTCAGAAATACCCAAATAATTAGGTGCAGGGAATGAAGTGCATCCTGTGCCTGTATTATTGATAATGGCACTACCATGGGTAAGGAGGACTTGTTCCATTCTTGTTTGCTGACCAGCACTGAAATATTCCCAAGAGAATTGATAATACGACATAATGTTTCCTTGATCGGGAAAATACGTTTCCTGAAGCTCACTGCCATCGGGTGCAACATGAGTTACAATGCACTCACCCTGGGCATTAAAGTCGCACAAATTTCCTGAAACACCCCCAAATTCATAAAAGACATCAACTTCCGTATCAGCTATCATGTCGCCAGTGCCAGAAGGTGTACAGGAACAACTTGAAGGACAAGGGCATAAAAACCCATTCGGGTCTACAAAAAAGTTATAAGAATTGTCTGGCTTTAAAAAGGCGGCTATTTCGCCAGAAAAAGGGTTATCGCCAACGGTATTGTGGAATGTATGCCGCAACCCAAGCCAATGGCCTATTTCATGTACAAGTGTCTTATCTCCCCATGCTTGAGATATAGCTACTCCTGATTGATTGGTTACACCTAGCGTGAAAGCCCTTGCTCTCCCATCAGAAAACAAATAGACATTTAGCTTATCCGAATCATGATATTGACTTGACAGTGTATTATATGTTGCGCCAGATATCGGCTCCCCGTGATAAGCAGGGTCATCTACAACAGTATGCTTACATAAATAAAACGTGACATTATCAAAATACTGGGCTGAATTGATCCTATCGATTGAAGCCATAAAGTTTTCCAAAGGATAGTTTTCGGGCTGTACACCTGCTGCCGGGTTCACCTGTACCAAATGGATAGGTATCGAATAAGTCGTAGTTCCACTTGAAATTGAGGAAGATAAATTACTGATAAACAAGTTATAGGCCGGATCATCTAACGATTCGTACCCACATTGGAACTGAGCAGAGAGCGGAAACCCTATACCAAAGGACAAAAACAATACCATTGTTGATAATTTGGCACTATTTACCAATGAAACGGGGGGGGGTTAAAATAAATAACTTCATAATTAAGTTGGATTTTGAAAGCGGTTAAGTAAATTAGAGATTGCTACTTGTAAAGATAATGCTTTTCTTGACAACTTCGCATTGTAAATGTTAAACTTAAGCTGTTTTGTGTTTTTTCGCAATGTTGATGAAAAACGAAAAACCTGCTGCCCCTTTATGGCTAAGTTGACCTGAATTCTTTATAATGCCTGACCCATATGGTCAACTACCTTATCAAAATATTAATAAAATGATAATTAGCCATATTTTTTAGACGTTCCGGGCGACTATTACGTTACTTATCACAAACTTTACCCCAAAACATTTGGCTATGAACCGAGCATCATTTTTTCTCCTCTTCTCCCTGAGCCTGGCCTTTTGCCTGCAGGCGCAGGGGAATACGCATCAGGAATACCTGGAGCGCTTTAAGGAAATTGCCATCCTGGAAATGGAGCGGACCGGCATCCCGGCAAGCATCAAACTGGCGCAGGGGCTCCTGGAGTCTGGTGCTGGCACAAGCGATCTGGCCCGGCGTGCCAACAACCACTTTGGCATTAAATGTGGCAGTGGCTGGAATGGCCGGACCTACTATAAGAAAGACGATGATGTCAACGACCGGGGAGAGCTGATCGAGTCCTGCTTCCGCAGCTATAAGAACCCCGATGCCAGCTACCGGGCGCATTCCGAATTCCTGCGCGACCCAAATAAGCAATTCCGCTATGGGTTTCTTTTCCGACTGGACCCCACTGACTATAAAGCCTGGGCAAGGGGGCTCAGGCAGGCAGGCTACGCCACCAGCGCGACCTACGCCAGCAAGCTTATCGATATTATTGAGCGTTATGAGCTGCACCGCTACGACCGTATGACCTCCACCGGTATTATCGCGGGCGGTGAGACGGGTGTGCCACAACTGGGCGGCGATGGGACCGATGCGCCTAACACAGTGGTGGCCGGACAGGTCTTTACCAACAACGATGTGCAGTACGTGCTGAGCATGTCCGGAGAGACTCTGCAGGAGATTGCCCTTCGTACCGACTCCGACCTTACGGACCTCGTGCGCTACAACAACAACCAATACAGCCGTAACCGCCAACTGGAGCAGGGCACGGTCATCTACCTGCAGTCCAAGCGCAACAGCTTCAGAGGGCAGCGGCAGTGGCATTATGTAAAGAAAGGGGAAACCATGTTCAGCATTTCCCAAATCTACGGCATTGACCTCGACCGCCTGTACCGGCGCAATCAATTGGAAAAAGGTCAGATGGCAGCCGTTGGCGAGCGCCTGAAGATACGGGGCTGGAATGTAGGAGATCCGCCCAAACTAAGCCGGGAACAGGACTCCACTCCCGCTACACCTGAGCGCGATGATATCATTGAATTTCCCGACCCCGAGCCCCCGTCTATCGACGAGGGCCCAGTCAATCCTATCGTAATCGAAGATGAGGTCTTTGAGCCCGATAATGACTTCGACTTTGATGATGACTTCCTGGACCCGATCACCCCGCCACCCGGCAACCGTCCTGACCCCAAACCGGACAACCGCCCCTCCTGGGATGACCGGCCAAATAAGCCCGATACCGATAATGGGTTTGACAGGGATGACTGGTTCAACTCAGATGATGACCCGGCGCCCAATCCGCCACAGCCCGATCCACGCCCCGTACAGCCTTCCAATAGCTTGCATACGGTTGTGAAGGGGGATACGCTCTTCAACATCAGCCGCCGCTACAATCTGACGGTAGACCAGCTGAAAGCACTGAACGGGCTGACCAGCAACACTATTTTCATCGGTCAGCAGCTCAAGGTGAGGTAAGGCCAGCATCGTCAAAAAATAACCGGAGTGCTATTTCCCCTAAGGCGCTCCGGTTATTTCGTAATAATTCAAGACCTTTGCGCAAAACCGGAATTATGAAGCAACGGATACTCATGATGATAATCGCTGCGCTAAGCGTGGCAGGCCTACAAGCTCAGGGCACCGTATACGGCATTAAGGGCGGGTTCACGCTGGCTACACAACAGTGGGACGCCATCAACACCAATGCCCTGTTTTTGCCTCAGGGCGATTTTTTTATTGAAGATGTGCCGGAAAGCAATGCCTTCTCGCTCTTTGCTTCTCTGGGCTACCACCCAAAGGGCAGTGCCCTGCGCAACCGCTTTTTCAACAACGTCCTCAACGGGCAGCTCACCCGCGTGCCACCGGAGCGCTTCATTTTCCACAATGCCTCTCTGGTGCTGGGCGCCAAGCAAAAGTTTGACATCGGCAGGGGGGAAAGCCGCTTTTTCTACTCCATCGGTGTGCGGGCAGATTATACCTTTGACACCAACCTGAATGAATTTGATGAGATTAATAACTTCTTCTTTACTACACTCCCGGTCGATGACCCCACCTACATCCGGGAGTTCAACTACGGGGTGACGATAGGCGGCGGTATGGAGTACAACCTTGGTGATTTTGTCGGCATGTCACTGGAACTCAACCTCCACCCTGACTTTTCGTTCCAATACGAGCAGCCGGAGATTGGGAATGTAACCGACCCCTTCACCGGCAACCAAACCACGATTCCGGAGCGGCAAATCCGAAATATCGCCTTTGAGGTGAGCCTTGGGTTTCGCTTCCTTCGTGAGATAGTTTATATCGACTAACAGATTCTTCCATTCAACCATACACATGCGACTCAGAAGCGACGGGCTGGAAAAAGTTTACGGTAAGCGGAAAGTAGTCAAGGGCGTCTCCCTGGAAGTCAATCAGGGGGAAATCGTTGGGCTGCTGGGCCCCAATGGTGCCGGGAAGACGACCACGTTCTACATGGTGGTCGGCTTCATCAAGCCTAATGTCGGGCAGGTGTTCCTGGAGGGGGACAACATCACGGACCTGCCCATGTACAAGCGGGCACAGCGGGGCATCGGCTACCTGCCGCAGGAGCCCTCCGTTTTCCGTAAGCTCAGTGTGGAAGATAACGTTGCCGCCGTGCTGGAAATGATGCCCTACCCCAAAGCAGAGCAAAAGGAACGCCTGGAAAGCCTCATCAGTGAGTTTGGCCTGGAGAAAGTACGCAAAAGCCGGGGGGACACCCTTTCTGGCGGCGAACGCCGGCGTACCGAAATTGCCCGTGCCCTGGCTACCGACCCTAAGTTTATCCTGCTCGATGAGCCTTTCGCCGGTATTGACCCCATCGCCGTGGAGGACATTCAGTACATCGTAGCCAAATTGAAGACCAAGAACATCGGCATTCTCATCACTGACCACAACGTGCAGGAAACCCTCTCCATCACCGACCGGGCCTACCTCATGTTTGAAGGCAATATCCTCAAAGCCGGCACAGCCGAAGAGCTCGCTGCCGATGAGATGGTCCGCAAGGTCTACCTCGGCAAGAACTTTGAACTCCGAAGAAAAGTCATCGACCTTAATGAAGAACGCTAATTTGGTCTTTTTACTGCTGGGCGTCTTGCTCTGGCCGTCCTGCGAGTCCCAGGAAACAGGCATCCGGCTGACCTCCAGCGAACGCATACGTATCGACAGCCTCGCCAAGAAGCAGATTGACAGCCTTGTCCCCGTGCTGGACAGCCTGTGTACGGCAAATAAGGACAAATTGATTAAGCAGGCGCTGGATTCCATCATTGAATTGCGACAGCAGGAAGAACAGACCCTTCGCGAGCGCATCAAGCGAAAACAGCAGCAGCAATGAGCAGACTTTCCATTCTCCTCGCCCTAATCGCCTTCCTGGCCTCCTCCTGTGGCGAGGACAACCGCAACCGGATTGCCGTAGAAAAGATGATCCAGGAAGAGGTCACTCAGCGCGTCGCCACTTACCGGGGCAACCGCAGCCAACGCTGTTATGAAGATGCGGTAAAGGAAGCCAGTGCCCTTGCGGATTCCATCCTGCTGCTACAGGCCCGCCTGAACCGGGATACCGCTTCCAAGCCTCCACGCCCCACCCGCCCGGAGCGGCCTGCTGCCAAAAAGCTACGCGATTCCCTGCTGAAGGTGGCCCCGCTGCTCTCCGAAGACAGTATCCTCAGGCTGCTGAAGCTAGACTCCCTGCGACGGGACTCCCTGCAGCCCGATACCCTTGAAACGCCCCTTAATCAGTAGGGCCCGCGTTCCGGTAAAAGTACTTGTACAGTTTATCATTCAGCTTGCCCACCAGGCGCAGCGCATCGTACTCATCCTGATCCTCCCTTGGGAAAATACTGCCCCAGAATTTCTGAAAGTCATTCAACCGCTGGTAGTAGGGAAAAGGCGGAGGCGGGCTTTTCAGTTGTTCGCCCAGTACAACCATCGCTTCCACCCCATCGGAGTAGTCCTTGTTGGTCCTGCCAAAGCTGAGGATGAATGCGGGTTTTTGCTCCAGCTTAATGCTTGCGTCCGGCTCCAGTTCCGCGTTTAGCAGGTGCCCCTGAAAATTACCGGCTTTAAGCTCGGGCGTGAAGTAGTCATACGTGAACCGGATATCCGAAAAGTTATAGGACTCCCGGAACGCCCGGTACATATTGTTGTTGAAAGCCCGGGTCTCTTTCCGGGTGGCCGCCAGCTCTTTCTCCAGCCATTTGGCCCGCCGTTTGGTATTATCGTCGTTTTCCAGGGCATCCTGCAGAGCCGTCATTTTGCGCTGATTGGACGGCAGGCGGATGATCAGGGTGCCGTTGCGCAGGTCTTTGATGGCCGCAACCGGAGTACTGACCGGCACGGCTGTGGTATCCTGAGCGTAAGAAACGACACCAAAAGCCATAAGTGCAAGCAGTAGCGTTAATCTGGAAAGCATATTTGAGTTCTTCAATGTTAAAAAAGTATTATTTACCGGACAAAATTGAGCCTTTTCGCTTAAGTAATTGTATTAAGTGGCTGATCTTGCGAATTTAGGGCAAGGACCCGAACACCCTGCCCAATTGTGTGAAAAAATTAGCAACTTTGCAGACCTGAACAACGAAATGACCATGCAATCAGTAGACATTGAAGCCCTCAATCAGCAAATTTACCTGGACAGTGCTTTTGTAGACCGCCTGAACCAGGAAACCGCGCAGGTGATCGTGGGGCAAAAGCACATGCTGAACCGCTTGCTCCTGGGGCTGCTCACCAAAGGGCATGTCCTCCTCGAAGGCTTGCCGGGGCTTGCCAAAACGCTGGCCATTAAGACGCTTTCTCAGGCTATTGATGCCCGGTTCAGCCGCATTCAGTTTACGCCCGACCTGCTGCCGGCCGATATCATCGGTACCATGATTTACAATCCGCAGCAAAACGAGTTCACCGTGCGTAAAGGCCCTGTGTTTGCCAATTTTGTACTGGCAGATGAGATCAACCGGGCGCCCGCCAAAGTGCAGAGCGCCCTGCTCGAAGCCATGCAGGAGCGGCAGGTTACCATTGGCAATCAGACGTTCAGCCTGGAGGAGCCTTTTCTCGTACTGGCCACCCAAAACCCCATCGAGCAGGAAGGGACGTACCCGCTGCCCGAGGCACAGGTCGACCGCTTTATGCTCAAGGTGAAGATTTCCTACCCCAACAAGGAAGAGGAACGCGAGATCATCCGGCGGGTACTGGGCAGCGACACCTTTGGCAAAGTCAGCCCGGTAGTAAAGACGGAGGAAATCCTAAAGGCGCGGCAATCCGTGCGCAAGATCTACATGGATGAGAAAATCGAGCGCTACATTCTCGACATCGTTTTTGCCACCCGTGAGCCCGACAGCTATCAGCTGGGCCGGCTGAAGCCCCTGATCAGTTACGGAGGTTCGCCCCGGGCAAGCATCAACCTGGCCCTGGCCGCCAAAGCGCAGGCTTTTCTCAACCGCCGTGGCTACGTCATCCCGGAGGATGTGCGTAATGTATGCCTCGATGTCATGCGCCACCGTTTGGGGCTGACTTACGAAGCGGAGGCCGAAAACATCACACAGGAAGACCTGATCAACAAAATTCTCGATACCGTAGAAGTACCCTAAATCATGGAAACCAGCGAACTGCTGAAGAAAGTCCGCAAGATTGAAATCAAGACCCGGGGGCTGAGCCGGCATCTCTTTTCCGGAGAGTACCACTCGGCTTTCAAGGGGCGGGGCATGTCTTTCAGTGAGGTTCGGGACTACCAATACGGGGACGACGTCCGCAATATCGACTGGAACGTCACCGCACGTACCGGCACGCCTCACGTCAAAATCTTCGAGGAAGAGCGGGAACTGACCGTGATGCTGCTGATTGATATGAGCCCCTCCTCTTTCTTCGGCACCGTTAATCAGCTCAAAAACGAAATCATCACGGAAATTTGCGCCGTACTGGCCTTTTCCGCTATCAACAACAACGATAAAGTAGGCGTGGCCTTCTTCGCCAATGAAGTGGAGCTGTTTATACCGCCAAAGAAAGGCAAGCAGCACATCCTGCGCATCATCCGGGAGCTCATCAATTTTGAGCCCAAAGGCAAAGGCACAGAGATTGGCGCTACCCTGGAGTACTTCAACAACCTGGTCAAAAAGCGGAGCATCTGCTTCATTATTTCCGACTTCCTGTCAATGGAGTACGAACAGGCACTGCGGGTGGCTGCCCGCCGGCATGACGTGATCGGTGTGAATATCATCGACCCCCGGGAGGAAAACCTGCCGGATGTGGGGCTGATCCGGGCACAGGACGCCGAAAGCGGAGCCATACGCTGGATTGACACTTCTTCCCAACGGCTGAGGGAGGAGTACGCCCGCTGGCACCAAAACCACCTGGACTACTTCACCCAAACGTTCCGGAAAAGCGGGGCTTCCGTGGTCCATATCCGAACCAACGAATCATACGTGGATGCGCTGCACCAGTTTTTCCAACAGCGCTCCTGACCTAAAAACGCAGGGAAATCTATGACCAACCGACACCGAAATCATTGGCTGACCCTTCTGACCTTCCTGCTCCTGGGCTGGTCTGCTTCGGTATGGGCTCAACCCAGCGTTTTGGTAGTCCTCGAACAGGAAACCGCCTTGTTTGGCGAAGCCGTTCCCTTACAGATCATGGTGGTAGCCGAAGCCGGTACCACGATTGATGCCTTCGACTACCGGGCTCTGGAAAACCAGGACAACATGGAAGTCCTGGACGCCAAACGCCTCGATAAAGCAGGCGAAGGCAACAGCTCCATCAGCACTCTGGACCTGAAGCTGATCTTCTGGGAAGAAGGCCGCTACACCATCCCACCCGTTACCCTGACCTACACCACGAACGGGCAACGGGAGCAAATACAAAGCGACAGCGTATCCATCCTGATCCGCACCATGGATGTGGCCAGCGACACCACCCGCCTGATGCCGATTAAGGACATCATTGAGGAGCCTATGACGCTGCGGGACTACGCCCCCTACCTGGTGGGCATTGCAGCTGTACTGATCATAGGCTTGCTGATTTATTTCTTCCGGCAAAACAGAAAGGCTGCATCGGCACCGCCCAAACCACCCCGCCGCACGACCCTGCGCGCCCTGATGATGGAGCGCCTCAATGCACTGGAAGCAGAAAAGCGCTGGCAGCAGGGCGACATCAAAGGCTACCATAGCGAACTGACCTATCAGGCCCGTTTTTACCTGGAGCGCCGGTACGGCATCCGGGCCCTGGAGTCGACCACCGACACCATCGTACAGCACCTGGAGGGCCACGCGCTTTCCACCGAACAGGTACAGACGCTGCGCAGGCTGCTGCAAACCGCCGACCTGGTCAAGTTTGCGAAAGCAGAGCCCGAAGTAACCTTCCATGAAGAAGCCATGGAGCGGCTGCGGCAGTTCATTCGCGATACCGATAACCCCAGGCTGATGGCTGCTATTCACGAAAGTGGCACCATTGAGACCTACGAAAAAGCGGAGGACGACAAGGAAGCATCATGAGCATTTTCAGCCCCAACATAGAATTTGTCAATCCGGAGTTTTTCCTCCTCTTGCTGCTGTTGCCTGCAGCAGGCTGGTACTATTTGCGCAAGCGGCGGCAGCACTATGCCACCCTGCGCATGCCCAGTCTGGCGAGTGTGCAGGGCATGCAGTCGTGGCGGGGCAGATTGAGAGGGCTGCTGCCCCTATTCAGGGCGCTGGCTTTTGCATCGCTTGTGATCGCCATGGCCCGGCCTCAGGAAGTCCTTAAGGAGGAGGAAGTCAATGCGGAGGGCGTGGACATTATGCTTGCCATCGACCTCTCCAGCAGTATGCTCGCGCAGGATTTTGAGCCCAACCGCCTGGAGGTCAGCAAAGCGGTAGCCAGCGACTTCGTTGACAAGCGCCCGTACGACCGGATCGGGCTGGCCATTTTTGCCGGAGAGGCCTTCACCAAGTGCCCGCTTACCGTTGACCACCGCATCCTCAAAGGCTTTTTGGGAGAACTGGAATGTGGGGAACTGCAGGACGGTACCGCTATAGGAATGGGGCTCGCAACGGCCGTGCGCCACCTGGAAAGCAGCGAAGCCAAGAGCAAAATCGCTATACTTCTAACCGATGGCGTCAATAACGCAGGGTACATACAACCGGAGATGGCCGCCCAAATCGCCCAGAAACTCGGCATCAAAGTATATACCATCGGCGTGGGCTCCACCGGTGACGCCCTGACGCCCATCAGCCGCCGCAGCGATGGCCGCTACATCTTTGGGCGCGCCAGGGTGGAAATTGACGAGGCCCTGCTGCGGGACATTGCGGAAATGACACAGGGCGCCTATTTCCGGGCCACTTCTGCGGAAAGCCTGCAGCAGATTTACGATCAGATTGACCAACTGGAAAAAAGCGAAATTGAAGTGACGGTGATCAAGCGCTACAACGAGGCCTTCCACCCCTTTGTGTTCTGGGGGCTCGTTATATTGCTGGTGGAAGCCCTCCTGCGGTATACCGTACTGCGCACGATCCCGTAAAGCCCATATTTTTGGCAAAACAACCAAGGCATGCTACAACTCGAACATCCCGAACATTTATACGCACTGCTGCTGCTGCCGCTGCTGGGCCTGTTCTTTTGGGCGGCATGGACGGCCAGGAATCGGGCCATCGGGCGTTTTGGCAACCATAGCCTGATGGAGCAGCTCATGCCGCAGGTCTCCCGCTACCGGCAGTACCTGAAATTCGGGCTGCTGATGCTCGCCGTAGCCCTGCTCGCCGTCGGCTGGGCCAATCCTCAGTACGGGGCCAAACTGCAAAAGTACAAGCGCAAGAGTGTCGACATTATCATTGCCTTTGACCTCTCCCAGAGCATGCTCGCCACAGACATCACCCCCAGCCGGCTGGAGCGGGCGCGGCGCTTTGGGCAGGAACTGGTGGAAGGGCTGAGAGCCGAACGCCTTGGCATGGTCCTCTTTGCCGGGAGCGCCTTCCTGCAATCGCCGATTACCACCGATTACAATGCCATACAGTTGTCCCTGCGGTCGGCCAGCCCCGATATGATTGGCAATCAGGGCACCGCTATTGCGGAAGCCATTGAGCTGGCAGGGGAGTCTTTTGAAGACAACAACAAGAGCCACAAGGCGTTAATTATCATTACAGACGGCGAAAACCACGAAGAGGAAGCCCTGGCTGCTGCCGAAGCCGCCGCAGAGGAGGGGCTCATTCTCTACACCGTAGGAGTAGGCACCACCGAAGGAAGCTTTATCACCATACGGGAAAACGGGCGGGAGATGTACAAGCGCGACCAACAGGGCAACCCGGTGCGCTCCCGCCTCAACGAAGCGGTCCTCCGGGACATCGCCAAAGCCGGCAATGGCAATTATTTCAACCTCTCTGCGGGGAGTGATGCCGTAGTGAATGCCCTGAAGGAACGCATCGACAAGATGGAAAAGCGCGCCTTTGAGCAGCGCAGTTTCTCAGAGTTTGAAAGCTCTTTTCAGTGGTTTGTCGGCCTGGCTTTACTGCTGCTGCTGTTGGAATTTCTGATGCCGTACCGAAGCAGCGGCAAAGGCAGAAATCAAAATTTATTTGGAGAAAATGCGTAACACCATGAGACGGCTTACCGCAATAACTATTGCGCTCTTTTTGGCGCAAGCCACCCTCTCAGCACAGTCGGTGCACCGCCTGCTGCGCGAAGGCAATGAAGCCTACAAAGAGGAAGCCTATGCGGGTGCAGAGGAGGCTTACCGGAAGTCTCTGGAAGCCAACAGCACCGCCCGCGGGCATTACAACCTCGGCAATGCCATCTACCAGCAGGGGCGCTACGACGAGGCGGTGCGCCGCTACGAGCATGTGATTCAAAATGCCGACAAGGCCGATGTACGGGCGCAGGCCTACCACAATATGGGCAATGCCCACTTTGAAGCCCAGGAATACGAAAAAAGTGTGGAAGCATTCAAAAACGCACTCCGGGAACGCCCCGGCGACCGGTCCACACAGTACAACCTCGCTCAGGCGCAGCGGCAGCTGAAGATGCAACAACAGCAACAACAAAACCAGCAGCAGCAAAACGACCAGCAGAACGAGGACCAGGAACAACAAGAGCAGCAGCAACAGCAGCAAAACAATCAGCAACAAAACCAGGACGATCAGCAGCAGCAACAAAGCCAACAGCAGCAGGAGGAACAGCAATCGGAAGGCGAAGACCAAAACCCGAGCGAACAGCAAGCCTCCCAGCAGCAACAGGGCGAAAGCGACCAGCAACAAAATATGGAAAAACGGGAACTCTCTGAAGAGGAAGCCCGGCGGCTCCTGCGCATCATAGAGGAAGAAGAACTACAGGTGCTCGAAAAGCTGCGCAAAGCCGAAAAAGGGCAACCCGTGAAAAAGGAAAAGGACTGGTAACAACCCTTTGACCGCAAACGTTGTCATTCTAAATAACAACCAAACCATTGGAATCATGAAAAAGGTACTCTTTGTTACATTGGCATTGCTGAGCCTTTCCATGCTCCGCGCTCAGCAAAGTGAGGTGCGCTTCACCGTTGAAGTCAACACCGACTCTTTACTCATGGGCAATATGCTACAGGTCCGCTTCATTCTCGAAAATGGGCAGGGGCAGGACTTCCAGGCACCCTATTTCAACGGCTTTAGCGTGGTGAGCGGGCCCAATTACGCCTCCAGCATGAGCATCGTCAACGGGCGTACCACTCAGCGGCTCACTTACACTTTCCACCTGATGCCCGAGGATATTGGCAACTACTACATCGAGCCGGCCAGTATCAAGGTGGGCGATCAGTATCTGGAGACAGCGCCCCTCGAAATCACCGTGGTGTCTAACCCGGATGGCATTCAGCAAGGGCCTGCTCCCGGCCAGCAGCCGATGTTGCAGTTCAGCATGCCGGGCTTTGATGATTTTGAAATGCGTGGCTTTGAAGATTTCAATTTCCCCGGCTTTGAAAATTTCAACATGGAAGACTTCATGATGCCGGGCTTCGGCGGCTCCTTCAATCTGGACAGCCTGATGCGCGAATTCCATCAGCTGCAGCCTTACGAACTGCCGGAAGGCGAGCAAAAAAGCCGGCCTGGCAAAAAGCGCAAAACTTACAAACTGTAAACCTATCCTACTATGATGATGACCCGAATGTATGTTACCGCGTGTTTGGCGGTGCTCCTTTCAGCAGGTGCCCTGAGCGCACAAACTACATTTGAGGCCACCACCGATGCCCGCCGCGTATTGGAAAACAGCTATTTTGAAGTCACCTTCACGCTTTCCAATGCGCAGGGCGGGCAGTTTTCACCTCCGTCTTTTGAGGACTTCCTGGTGGTTTCCGGGCCCAGCCGGGCGGTCAGCACCTCCATGATCAACGGGCAGGTAAGCCGCACGCAGGCCTATTCCTACACCCTGAAACCAAGACGTACCGGTACCTTCACGATCGGCAGTGCAAGCATAAAGGTGAACCGCGCCACCCTGCAGACCAAGCCATTGACCATAGAGGTGGTCAAAGGGCGAAAGGGCGACCCCGGGTCAGCAGAACAGGTCTTCATCCGCGCAGAGCCTTCTACCGAAACGGCCTACGTGGGCCAGCAAATCCTGCTGGATTACAAGCTCTACACCACGCTTGACGTGGAGAGCTTCAATATTCTGGAGGAGTCGGGTTATCAGGGCTTTTTCGCGCAGGACGTCCGCCGGTTCAACGGCCGGGTCATGCGGGAGGTCATCAATGGCGTACAATACACTACGAAAGTGCTCAAGCGCATTGCCCTTTTCCCACAACAAACCGGTCAGCTGACCATTGAGCCTATGAATGTTCAACTGGGCGTGGTAAAGGAAGGCGCCAACCGCAGCCGCAGCTTTTTCTTCACTCCGGAGGTCCGCCCTTACCCGGCAGCTACGGAGACTGTCAATATCGAGGTGCTGCCCTTGCCTGCCGGTGCGCCGGAAAGCTTTACCGGGGCCGTGGGCGACTACCAAATCCGTCCGGACCTCAGCTCCAAAACCGCGACCACTGATGATGCCCTCACCCTGATCCTGACGGTACGGGGTACCGGTGACATTAAACGGGTGGAAGCGCCCAAACTCGACCTGCCGGAAGGCTTCGAGGTGTACGAGCCCAAAGTCGTGGAAGAAACCAACCTCGAACTCAATGCTTCCATCGAAGGGAAGAAGGTATTTGAATACCTGTTGCTGCCCAAAGCACCCGGCAATTACGAGTTCACGCCCAAATTCACTTACTTCTCGCCCGATAGCACGAAATACGTCACCCTTGCGGACCGGCCCTTTTCCTTGTATGTGAAGCAGGGTAACGGACAGCCGGGCCGGGCTACAGCAAGCCTGAGCGAAACCGAAGACATTGGCCCCTTGATGCTCAATCCCGGGCTAACCGAAACCCGTACGCCTTTTTTAGGAAGTGCCTTGTTCTGGGGGCTGCTGGCAGCACCATTGCTGCTGTTTGGCGGGCTGCTGGGATGGCGCCGGCACCGGGCGAAACAAAGTGACATCGACCCGAACGAGCGCCGGATGCAAGCCGCTCGGGGCGTGGCACAGGAACGGCTCAGTCAGGCCAAGTCTCATCTCAAGGCAGGCGACAGCCGGGCTTTTTACGATGAGGTATCCAAAGCCATTTTGGGCTACGTGGGCGATAAATTGCAAATCCCCCGTTCATCCATGAGCAAAAGCTCTCTGCGTCAGCGCCTGCAGGAGTTGGATTTGGACGAAGGCCTAATCGAAACCGTGATGAGCATTGTGCAGGACTGCGAAATGGCGCTGTTTGCCGGGCAGGCAGATGCCGGCAAGATGGAAACCGTTTACGAGCGGGCCACGCAGGCTATTGCGGGTATGGAGAAGGCGGTGTAGCGGTCTGCTAAGCTTCAGGAGGCAGCAACCATGCGCTCAGTTTCGCTTTCGCAGCTTCAGACAATGACTTGCCCCGCCCGGTGCCGATTATCAACCTGTCCGGGCCAGGTGATTCCCGTGATCGACGAGAAATTGGACTAATGCGGATTCAAAGGTATATTAAGCGGTAATACTCATGCCTCTAATTTTGCCGTACGATGAATCACCACCCGGACCTGCTCCGCTTCGGTATCATTAATGAAATCAATGTGGGGATAGGCTTTTAGCGCGCGCAAGACCCCACTGCCCGCTCCTTTGTATTCCAGTAAATTCGGAGCCAGGGAATCAAGGATGTCATTCCGCTTCTTGCGAATACCTCTTTTCATTTGCTCTACGGTCAGGTTGTTGGGCAATCTGCCCGGGCTTATGATTTCAATCCTGTTTTCAAAGACGTATAGCTTGATGGTATCCTGAATGAAGTAATCCCGGTGAATCAGGGCGTTGGTCAGTAGCTCCGTTAAAACGACTTTAGGAATTTCCAGTACGCCGGGACTGTTGAAGGTATCGCCGCTTTGTACTTTGTGCAGTGTCCTCATCAAAAAGTCCCTGGCCTGACTAAATTGCTCGGCCAACGTACCTCTTAAATAATCAGATGCCCGGTAACTATCCGCTTCCAGGTCATTGCCCCAGAACCAAATAGCAGTGATAAAAAAGCCAGTGATGGATCTTTGCGGGTTATTGGTAAAAAGCAATGCGCCAGCCAAATTGGGCTTGCCGTCTTGCCCAAGCCGGAGGTTTTCAAACTTGCGTTCCTGATCCGGCTCAGCAGGCTCTTCGTAAGTGGTTTCATAAAAATGACTGAACTTATCCCAATCAATGTCGGCATAGGTACAATGCGGCAATACCTGCTCCTCGGCATACAGGCCCCCACTGCTTTGCAGCATGCGCCTCAGTTCTTCGTTGCTGGTCACTTTGCGTTTGTCTGAGCCATTCTTCACAAAAACCAACCCATCTTTATCCTTGTAGGGCTTGCTGATGCCTTCCGGAATCCTTGCTACTATAATCCGTTTCTCGGGTTCTGCCTCCACCGTTTCTGTTTCAATGCTGATTGGGCTCTTCACATGCTCGTTAGCTGCGGTAGTTAGCAAATTATTAATGCGCTGAATGTCCTGATAAGACAAGCCTTCCACAGCCCCTGTTTTATCATTGACCCCGATGATGATCAAGCCGCCTTTGGTATTGGCAAAGGCTACTATTTCCTGAGCGATGCTAGTTGCGTTGGTTACGTTCAGTTTGAATTGGGCCTTGCTGGTTTCACCTCCTGCGATGATGTTCAGTACCTCTAGTGCTTCCATAGTTGATTTGCGTTTTTCCTGCGGCCGATGGCGAGGATCATGTCGAGGGCGTAAAAAGTGACTTCGTATTGTTTGCCATCGGAGGCAGTTGTAAAGTAATTCTTTACAACTGAATGCTCGTCCAACTCCCCTTCTTTCAGGATATTAGCTATATGTTGCCCGATATTTTGCTTGGAGGTGTCAAAAAGCTCCGCCAGTTGCTTCTGGTTCATCCAAACGTTCCCGTCTTTGGCGAATAGGGAAACGGAGGCTTTGCCATCGGCAGTATTATAGATGATGATTCGATTGTTTTCTTCCATATCAGTCCAATACTCTTTTCCCGCTTCCAATAAATTTTCCTCCAAAGACCAAAAAAATAAAGGAGCCTATTTACTATAGTACTCACTATAAAACTCCGGCAAATGCCGCAGGGCGGCCAGCTCCCGGTACGCCATGCGCGCCTCCTTGGCCGGATAGCCAAAGTAGACTTTCTCTCCCTCCAGATTTTTGGAAACGCCCGACTTCGCGAGGATGACCGCTTTTTGGCCAATGACCAGGTTTTGGGCAATGCCCACCTGACCGTAGAGCACCACCTCGTCTTCCACTTTGGTATTCCCTCCTATACCTACCTGTGCGGCAAACAGGCAGTGCTTGCCAATGACTACATCGTGCCCGATATGTACCTGACAGTCGAGCTTGGTGCCCTCCCCGATGATGGTATCGCCAGAGACGCCCTTGTTGATGGTGCAACCGGCGCCGATCCGCACCCGGTCTTCGATAATGACCCGCCCGCCCGAGCGCCAGGGCTGATAGCCGTCCTCTGTTTTCTTGAAATAAAAGGCATCCGAGCCTATGACAGAACCGGACTGAATCTCGACATGCGCTCCGATATGGGTGTGCTCGCTGATCGTCACATTGGACTGCACAAAGGTGTGCGCCCCGATTTTCACGTGGTGCCCGATAATCACATTAGGCTCAATGATGGCCGTGGGGTGGATTTCCGCCGTCTCGCTAATGGCCGCAGTCATGGGTTGCACCGGCCGCTCTGACAGCACCAGCTGATTGTAAGCCTCAAAGGGGTTTTCGCACAACAAGAGTGCTTTGCCCTCGGGGCACTTGGCATGCTCGTTGACCAAAATGATCGTAGCGGCAGAGTTGAGCGCTTTGCTGAAATACTTGCGCACATCCACAAAAGTGATGTCGCCCGGCTGCACCTGATGGATTTCATTGATGCCGGTAGCCTGCAGAGATTTATCGCCGATGAGCTCGGCTTCCAGGCGCTCAGCCAGATCAGTTACGGGGATGGGCGTAGAGAACTTCATGGTGTATTGTTTACTTTTGCCAAAAGTAAAGATTTCCAACCTATGATGACCGGCGTGGTACAGTTTTTTCTGCAGGACAAAGGCTACGGCTACATCCGGGTGCCGGAGACCCGGGAGGAGTTCTATGTCCATCGCCGCAACCTGCTGCAGCCCGTCGAGCGTGGTATGGCAGTCCGGTTTGTGCTGCGGGAAAACAAGCAGGGAGCTTATGCGGATGAGGTGCAGCCGGTGCCCGAGAAAGGTTAGCCTACCGGCTCCTCTCCTGCAAAGTACGCCTCCAGTTCCTGCAGCGTCCGCTCAGGCGCATCCTTGATGTCGCGGATGACCTTGCCATCCTCGAGCAGCACGATACGCTGACAGACCTCCGTGACATGCGCCAGATCGTGACTGGAAATCAGCACCGTTAGCTCAGGCGGCAACTCGCGGATGAGGTTTTTCAACCGGATTTGGGAACTTGGATCGAGGTTGGCGAAGGGCTCATCCAAAATGATCAGCTCAGGGCTGCCCAGCAGCGCCGCAGCGATACCGATTTTCTTTTTATTGCCTTTAGACATATTACGGATGTACTTGCCGCTATCCAGTATCTCCCCATTGAAAAACTCCGTGAAACGCTCCAGGAAGAGCTTTACATCCGAGGGGTTCATGCCGTACAGCTGCCCCACAAAGTTGAAATACTCCTCCGGCGTCTGATAGCCAATCAGGAAGCTTTCGTCAATAAAAGCACCGGTGTAGTCCTTCCAGGTATCGGAGTTGCTCACTGCCGTCTCCTTTGACCAGACCGTGCCCGTAGTGGGTCGGATGAGGTCGAGCAGGAGGCTGAACAGGGTGGTTTTGCCTGCGCCGTTGTTGCCCACCAATCCGAAGCGCTCCCCGGCGGGGATGTCCAGCTGTTCAATATCCAGGGCGACCTTGCTACCGTATTTTTTGCTAAGTTGTTCCAGGTGTATCATTTATACTTCTTGTTTGTAAGCGTCAATCAAATCATATTTACGCCGGCCCAGTTGCCGGACAATTGCCTGCATGATGGGGCGATGGAGCAGTATGCCCACTATGCCAATCACACCCAGCACGGCCAGGCCCCATTGCCAGCCCAGTACCCACTGCAGCAGCAAATGAATGACCACCGGCAGGAAGAACGCCGGCAGCACCAGCAGAAACTGTGATGCCCCCACGCCCTCCCAGTTCATAAACGCGCTCTTCTCCGGATTCACCGGGCGGCTGTTGTAGGTGCTCAGGAAAAGGATAATGTAAGCGGTAATCCCCATATTGACCAGAAAGGAGACCACCACAATCGGGATCATGCGGAGGTCTGCCAGGCCGTACAGCAGGCACACACAAAATGCGGCTACATTGAAGAGGGTAAAAAGGTAGTACTTCCCCTTCATGTATTCCATCAGTGGTACGCGGCGGGCCATCAGCATATTGAAGAAGCTGCTCTCCCAGGCGATGAGGAACTGCCCGTACGTGGCCATAGGGAAGGTGGTGGCCATAAGGGTAAACAGAAAGACCATGCTGAAGGAAGACCCGTTCTCCAGGTATTCCAACGAAAAGAAAGGGTAAAACAGGATGAGCACGGCCATCAGCAGCATGGTTTTAGGCCGTTTGTTGCGGGCGATTTGCAGCAGCTCCATTTGCACAAATTGCCCGGCCATGCCCAGCCGGCGCAGTGCCGCAATGCCTTCTGTGCTTTCCACCCGCTCCTTTCGGCCTTCCACCGTATCCAGATAGGCATTGGAACGCAGGGCCCGGAACGGCAGTTGGTAAGCCACTACCACCAGGGCCACCGGAATTAGCGACAGCACCGGATTGGCAAGTATCGCCATAAATGCACTGCCGAAAGCATCCGACAGCGGCAGCCACTCCTGCGTATCCAGGTAGGCGATGCCGCACAGTACCAAGAAAGCGCCCAGTATGGCAAACGGGCTCATATTGAACTGCCGCTTGAGGTAAAAGCCCACGAAGTTGTTGAACAGCGCCAGGCACATCACGCTCACAATCCACGCCAGCTGCGCCACCGCCCCGTATTCCGTAGACACGACCTTGAGGGTAAAGGGCAATATGAAGACCAGCGGAAAGAGGTTGACGACATTGAATGCCGAGCGGAACAGCAGGTAATGAAAGAGCTTGCTGCGCCTGACCGGCAACAGCAAATAGGGCTGTATATCAATCACCGGGAAGCTCTGCATCAGGAAGCGGAAGAGCAGCCCGGCGATCCAGGTAAAAAAGAAAATACCGCTCAGCGCAGCGATGGGGTGCTCGTCGGGAACCGAGTTTTCGAGGATGACATCCAGAAAGTAGCCTGCGAAAAGGAAGTTGCCCAGAAGGTAAAGCGCCAGCAGCCCTAACAGGATATTGACCACAAGGCCTCGCTCCCAAAAGGGCGAACGTACCTGTGCCTGCCAGCTTTGTAATAGTAAAGACCGTATCATGAATGGGGTGTTCTGATTTCCAACTCAAGATACGGCCTTCAATAGTTTAGCTGGCAATTTCCCGATTATTCAGGATGAAATTTCGACAAAGTCCTAGTGGTCTGCCAAGTATGAAAAATGGAGTAAGGTGTCAGCAGGTTTTTGTCCAGGTCAAGAAGCGCCCGGAGCCTGGTAGCCTTAGTTACCAAGGTGAGGACGTGACGCAGAAATGGGCAAAAAGACGCCACAGATTACCCGTTATTTGATACTTGACGGAGCACTAGTACAACACCCTGAACCAGATCGTCGGCTCAATCTGCTTGAGTTCCTCCAGCAGGTCATCATCGTAGGCCCGGTCCACATCCGTAATCACATAGCCAATCTGCTCATTGGTCTTTAGGTATTGGCTAAGGATATTGATGTTGTGCTTAGCCAGAATCTGATCGATATGCGCCAGTACTTTCGGCACGTTGTGGTGGATGTGCAGCAGGCGGTGTGCGTTGTGCACGGGCTGCAGCTGCAGGTTCGGGAAGTTAACGCTGCCTGCGGTGCTGCCGGTATTGATGTACTGTATGACCTTGTTGGGCACGAAGCTGCCTATGTTTTCCTGTGCCTCAGCCGTAGAGCCGCCAATGTGAGGGGTAAGAATGGTATTTGGCAGCCCCATCAGCTCGGATTCGAACGGCTCATCGTTGCTCTTGGGCTCGCGGGGGAACACGTCCACGGCACAGCCCTTGAGTTTTCCGGAAAGGATGTTCTCCCGGAGGGCTTTCACGTCAACGACCTTGCCCCGGGCCAGGTTGATGAAGATCGCACCGTCCTTCATCCTATCAAATTGCTTCGCACCGAAGATGTTGTTGTTTTCCGGGCGGCCATCCACATGCAGGGTTACTACGTCCACCAGGCTGAGCAGTTCTTCCAGGCTATCGCACTTGGTGGCATTGCCCAGCGCCAGCTTTTCCTCCAGGTCGTAGTAGTAAACGTCCATGCCCATAGCCTCCGCGACTACGGACAGCTGTGCGCCGATGTTGCCATAACCTACGATACCCAGCTTCTTGCCGCGGACTTCCTGAGCGCCGGCAGCAGATTTTTCCCACTTCCCATCGTGCATAGCGCGCGCCTTGTCAGGCAGGTTGCGCACCAGCATGATGATTTCCGCGATCGCCAGTTCCACCACCGAGCGCGTATTGCTGTAGGGCGCATTGAAGACCGCCACACCGTGCCGGGTGCAGGCATCCAGGTCAATCTGATTGGTGCCGATGCAAAAGGCCGCCACATTGATGAGGCGTTTTGCGCTTTTGATCACCTTCTCGGTAATATGGGTCTTCGAACGAATGCCAATGACATTGACATCCGTAATTTTCTCGCACAGTTCGTCCTCAGAAAGCGAGGAAGTCAGGTACTCCACCTGATAGCCTTCTTTTTCGAATAGCTCTACAGCCTGCGGATGCACGCCCTCCAACAGGAGCACTTTGATCCGGTTTTTCGGATAGGATAAAGATCTGCTCATCTTCAGTTCGTATAAGATTTCATCTAAATTGGGCGCAATGTGGTCGGCTTCTGCCATGACCTTCTCGCGCTCCACATTTTCTGTAAACAAGTAAAATTTATTGGCATATCCGGCTTTGCGGATTTCCAGGTCGTTGGCCCCGTCCCCAATGACGTACACATCGCCTTTCAGGTCCAGCTTTTTGATCACTTCTGATTTGCCGCCATTTCGGGACAGGGGGTTGTCTTTGTTGAAGTCAATGATGTTCCCGGCCTCATCGTAAATAAATTCATTGGCAATCACCCGCTCCGGGTTGAGCCCGTAGTGGGCCACCACCGGCTTAATAAAATCCGTAAACCCATTGGAAACAATGAAGATGGATTCCCGCAAAGATTTGAAGTATTCCTGATTGCGCAGGAAGGAGTGGGAAATCTGCCCTTTGAGGCGTTCGGCCAGTTCCTCAATATCGCGCCGGTCGGCCTGCAGCAAATCCAGCCGCTGTTCCAGGGAAGCCCGGAAGTCGAGCGAGCCATCCATACCCTTATTGGTAATGTCCTGAATTTTGTCCAGCACAAAGCTTTGCCGGGGGTCGCCCTCCAGGACGATCTCCGCCAGCACATCCAGCGCTTCTACCCGTGTAAAAGTGCTGTCAAAGTCGATAATGAGGTTAATCGGCTTAATCATGCGGGCAAAACTAATACGCTTCCGGCAAGGATTGCGCAATACTACTCACTTTCGGTATTAATTTTTCATTAAGTCTACGATTTGTAAGCCACTCCTGATTTTTTTTGCCCAAAAGTGAAAGAAAACCCAAAAGGCCGCGTAGTACCTCCAACAGCCTCAAACAACATTCACCACAAAAAACATTCAGCCATGAAAATGCAAATTTTGAAATCCATGATGTTATCCACGCTTTTGATCAGTGCAGCCCTCCTCTTCACCCAGTGCGAATCTGATGTCACCGGCCCGTCCCCCGAAGACCTCACGGTTATTGAAACCCGCGATGCAGCCACCAATGCAACAGCTGATCAGTGCGCCTGCCTGAAGGAGCAGTTCCCGGTAGAAGCCCTTTCTGAAGCTGAAGCGCAGGCCCTGACTTTTATGCGGGAGGAGGAAAAGCTCGCGCGGGACGTCTACCTGTACCTGTACAACCGGTGGGAAACCCGCATCTTCTCCAACATCGCGCAGTCCGAGCAGCGGCATATGGCTTCCGTGCTCTGCCTGATCGAAAAGTACGAACTGCAAGACCCCGCCGGCAGCAACCCCGCCGGCGTGTTCCAAAATGAAAACCTGCAGGCACTCTACACCACACTCACAGAGACGGGTAGCGAAAGCCTGGAAGCCGCCTTCATCGTGGGAGCGACCATCGAAGACCTCGATATCAACGACCTGAATATGGAAATCGCAGCAGCGGACAACGAAGACCTCATCGCCGTATTCAATGAACTCAACCGGGGCTCCCGCAACCACCTGCGTGGTTTTATGAAAAACATCACCAATATCGGTGCTACCTACGCCCCTCAGTACATCAGCGCCGAATTGTTTGAAGAAATCACCAGCAGCCCAACCGAGCGCGGCAGCGACCTGAGCGCTATCTGCGGCATTCAAACCGGCAATGGCACTTGTGATGGCACCGGGCAGCAAAAAAAGGGCCAGGGCAATGGCAATGGCACTTGTGACGGCACCGGAGGACAGCAAGGCAACGGCAATGGCACTTGTGACGGAACCGGAGGCCAGCAGGGCAATGGCGGCGGCAATGGTGGAGGCAACGGCAACGGCAACGGCGGCCACTAAATACCATTAAGTATACGACCAACCGCCCGGCCGTCCTTTTGGGAAAGCCGGGAGGTTGGCTTAATTTCCCACTTTGTTACCAACCAGGCTCCATGCTAATCGCCAGCAAAAAATGCAACGAACTCACCGACCAGGAAGTAGTCGACCGTGCCCTCCGGGAAGTCGACTACTTTTCCTGTCTGTACGAGCGCTATGAGCCGGCATTGCTGCGGTATGTACGCCGCATCACCGGAGCCGGGCAGGATGGTGCAGAGGACATTCTGCAGGATGCATTCATCAAAATCTGGCGCAACCTGAGAGGGTACGACCCCGGCATGAAACTAAGCAGCTGGCTATACCGCATTGTGCATAACGAAGCAGTTTCTGCCCTGCGCAAGCAAACTTCATTTGGCAAGAACAGAACGGTAGACTGGGCAGACGCGGAGCCGCTGTTGCTGCACCACCTTCTAAACGAGGTGGAAACAGAGGAAGGCAGCATACCCGCCGAGCAGCTCCACAGCTGGATCAGCCAACTGCCCCAAAAGTACCGGGAGGTCATCCTCCTGCGTTACTTTGAAGAACTGGACTACGAAGCCATTTCCGACGTTTTGCAAATTCCGGAAGGCACCGTTGCCACCCGGCTCAACCGGGCCCGGAAAGCACTCGAAAAAACGGCGCGGGCCACCCTAACCCCTAACCAGAAAAAATAAGGCCATGAATACTGCTCATAAACTCGTGGAACAGATCAAATCCCAACACATAGCGCCGCGCCCCCAATGGCAGTACACGGCACTGAAGTGGGCGGTATGGACCGGCTTCGGGCTCACCGTTCTTATTGGTGCACTGGCTTTTTCGGTCATCCTGTTCACCATTCAGCAAGTCGACTTCCGCTTGCTCCAACACTTGGGCCACTCCTGGCTGGAAGGGCTGCTCAGTCTGTTGCCATTGATATGGATCACCTTTCTGGCCCTGGCCCTGCTGCTGTCAATGTACACCCTTCGCTATTCCGAACGGGGCTACAAATTCACCCTGGCACGGCTGGCCGGGTACAGCACCGCCTTTAGCATACTGCTCGGCACTGCTTTTTTCATCAGCGGGGGCGCACAGCAGCTTGAGCAGGCATTTGCCATCCGGGTAGACCTCTATCAAAGTGTGCAGGAAAAGAAGGAGCAGCTTTGGAACCGCCCCGGGGAAGGCTACCTCGGTGGCACCATCGTCCGTGTCACACCGGAGGCGCTGCAACTGGAAGATTTTGAAGGACAAACCTGGACTATCGACTATGCTGCCGCCGACTGGCCGCCCCGCATACAGCTGGAGCCGGGCGAAGCCGTCAAGCTAAGCGGCGAAAAAACAGGGGCAGCCCGGTTTAAAGCCACCTTCATCCGGCCGTGGGGCGGGCAACCGCTCAACGGGCAACAACCCAAAATGAGGCCAAAGGAATAATTCTTATTTGTCTGGTTTCTGCCGCAGCCTCCGTACCTTTGCGCAAAATTTGGAAAAGGAGCAATTCACGTGGCGAAGGAACTTTCTTATCAAGACCGGAAAAAAGTCATCAGCGAACTCCCCCATGATACCTACTGGGTACTGGGCGTGGTGAGCATTTACGGGTACCCCCTGGCTAACTACAGCATCGAAAAAGCCCTGGACAAGGCTGGGTTCCGCCCCGAATCCCAACGGACGGTGACCCACACCTTCGTGCGCAACCAATTGCGGTGGCTGCAGGAAAACGGCTACATTGACTACGAGCACAAAGACCCCTTCACCAAACGGGAATGGCGGGATGTTGCCGCCCGGCACTTCTTTCTCCATGCCGGGAAAACCCTCAACCGCATCATCAGTCAGCTGCGGCGGGAAGAACGCCTCGACCGCCCGGTCTACTCCTTCCGCATGCAGGAAGCCGA
>JANSXW010000220.1 GCA_024742755.1 bacterium
AGCGCTTCGGTAGGAACCTCGTCATCTAAACGAAAGACGATTGCTCTGTTCCCCTCAAATTCAAAGGTATGCTCAAACCGCACCCTGAAAGTTTCCACCAATCTGCTGGTGCATTTAAAATACATCGCATATTGACCTGGGGTTTTGGATTTCCAGTCCACCCTTAACGTACTTCCGATTTTGGTCAGGTAACTGGGCTCGCCCCACTTCAGGGTTTCTTCGAGTTCTTCAATGCCATCGGTGGCTTTAGCGGTTTCAATAACTAAGTGCCGGAGGAATAGCATTTCATCCCGCACTGGGGCGGGGTATTCATTGAAAACAAATTCAACCTTTGGATCTGTTTTAATCTTTAGGTCTTTAATCAAGGCGAATCTGGATATAATAGGTGTACTTGCAGTAGGTCAACTCAGTAGTGCCTAAGATACTTAAACCCAGTATTTTTTAAGTCCAATGGCTCCTTTTTCGATCACATAGGTTGCAAAAGCATGGAGTTTTCACCAGTCGGCGCGTCCACCCGGCAAGAACAAAAGTATTTTACGTTCAGTTAGATACACAAATAGAACGATATGGCTTGGTTAAAGCACACCTATGCAACGCAGCTTCCCCAAAACCTGTACTCGGTACAGGCACCAGTACCGGTCGGTAATTCCCAAATGGCTTTGTATAATGAGGCTTTGGCAGGGGAGTTGGGCATAGCCGGGCATTTGAAGGAGGCGGAAAAGGCTCTGGCTTATCTTTCGGGCAATGAAACCATACCGGGCAGTCAGCCTATTGCTCAGGCTTACGCAGGGCATCAGTTTGGCCATTTCACCCGCCTCGGTGATGGCCGTGCCGTGCTGTTGGGGGAGATAGAAACTCCAAATGGATTGTACGACCTGCAGCTCAAAGGTTCCGGCCAAACGCCCTATTCCAGAAGGGGAGACGGCAGGGCAACTTTCTACTCCATGCTGAGGGAATACCTGATCAGTGAAGCCTTACACGCACTGCATATTCCGACGACCAGAAGCCTGGCGGTGGTCAAAACGGCAGGCCCGGTTTACCGCGAGCAAATTCAGGAAGGGGGCATCCTAACCCGGGTCGCAGCAAGCCATATCCGGGTGGGTACTTTTGAGTATGCACGTTTTTTCGGCGAAGCAGATGACCTGGAGGCGCTGCTGAAATACACCATCCAACGGCATTATCCGGATTTAACAGACCACGCAAGCCCTGCCCTGGCTTTGCTGGAGCGGGTGATGCAAAAGCAAAAAGACTTAATCATCAACTGGCTGCGCGTTGGCTTTATCCATGGAGTCATGAATACGGACAACATGGCTATTTCCGGTGAAACCATTGATTACGGCCCCTGCGCGTTCATGAATGCCTACCACCCCCGGACGGTATTCAGCTCTATCGATACCCAGGGCCGGTACGCCTTTGCCAACCAACCCAATATTGCGTACTGGAACCTGAGCGTCTTTGCCAATGCACTCCTCCCTTTGATCGATGAGGAGGAAGAGGCGGCTGGTGCAAAAACACAGGAGGTGTTGGACCAATTCCCGGAGGCCTTCTCCAAAGCCTACTTTGAAATGATGGGCCATAAGCTGGGTATTGTAAATCAGGAAGAGGAGGATCGGGATTTGATAAATTCCGGCCTGAAGCTGCTTGCGAAATGGAGAGTGGACTACACCAACTTCTTTACTGAACTGAGGCGCGGCGGAGCGTTGATTGACGGGTTAAGGCAGGAGGATGCTTTTGAAAGTTGGTATTCGAAATGGGAGAAAGCACGGTCGAGGGGCGCAACCTTGGCTGAGAGTGAAGCGCTCATGGCGCAAATGAACCCTGTAGCCATTCCAAGGAACCACCTGGTGGAAGAAGTGTTGCAGTCCGCTGTTTCGGGAGATATGCACCCTTTTCATTCGCTTCTGCAGGAACTGTCTTCGCCTTATGATGATGCCTTGCCCCTGCAGGCTGTGCCTGCCGGCTTTGATGCCAGTTATCAGACTTTTTGCGGGACTTAGCACAAGCGTAGATGGCTTAATATGAAATTAATTTAGCCTTCCGGATAGAGTCTTTCTGAGCCGGTGTCCAGTTGTAGTTGCCTTCATAAAGCCCATCTGTTTCCCAGTCGCCGTACATAGGATTTGGTAATACAATGAACGCCGTTCCGAACTTGCCCTTTAGATTTTCAACCGTTTCATTCCTTTCGCTGGTAGACTGATCCTCAAATACCTCAGCGAAATCGGAGAGGTTGTCACCAAGCAGCATGATCACCTGGTTTTCTTTTGAAACGATCTGCCTTCTCTCTTCTTTTCCACTTGTTTTTTCCCTTAACAGGAAATGCTGCTCGTCAATGAACGGGAAGCCCAGTTTTTTTAGGTTCGCTTTAGTCTCTTTAGCCTGAACCGCATACCGGTTTGAGATGTAAAACACCTGAACGCCCTTTGATTCAGCGTATTTTAGGAATTCCAGGGCACCCGGTACAGCCGTCGCTTCCTCTAAAAGCCCCCATTTTATCCAGCCTTCTTTTGAATATTCTTCATCCGTTTCTATCATTTTGGCATTATAGGGGCTGTTATTAATAAGTGTTTCGTCAATATCCGTAATAATTGCCAGTGGTTTCCCTTCCCGGTTGCTACGGACAAGGATTTCATCAAGTTGGAATTTGGCTAAATTAAAGGCCTGATGGCATAGCGCTTTGTATTCTCCTGCATGCTGTTGCCACAGAACCGACTGGACGGAGTGTTCCCTTACGGGGATGTTGGCGTCAGGGCCAACAGGGACGGCATTCGTTTTTAGGGACTGGCATCCACTAGACAGGAAGAACAAAAGCAACAGATAATAATATTTCGCCTGCATATTCCGTCAATTTTAATTGGAGTCAACAATGGTCATCATTCCCAGCTATAGCACCTCCTTGGCTGCAGCCTTTTCCTATTCAGGAGCTTCCTCTGAATGAATAGTTCATGCATCAAACGGCTCCTACTTCCGCCCCATCATCCGGTTCCACAATTTACTAAAAGCCTGGCCCATATCCCCGGGCTGCTCCCGCCCCTGACGGGCGCGCCATTCCCCATCCTCGTCCTTTTCCAGAATAAAGTGGAATACAAAGTCGGAGGGCTCATCAAAAGACTGGTTCAGAGAGCCGAAGCGGAGATCGTTGTATTGCAGAGCTGTATCGCCCCGCTCGAATACGCAGTAGTAGCCATCTGAGAACCACTGCAGCACCTCCAGGTCGCGGGAGCCCTCAGCCGGGTAGAGCAGCTCATGCCTTTTGGGGATGACCGTGAAGCCTTCAAACGCAGCTTCCTCGTCCAGAATGGAGTACATACTGTGATAGTAAGCAGTGTCGCCCTCGGCAATGCCTTGCCAGAGCAGGTTGTTGAGAATGGTAGGGGATGTCATATAGCGCTCGTAGGGGATGTCTTCCCGTTGCAGGGAGGCTTCAAAGGTCCGGTTGACATGCCATTTATTGGCGAAGGTGAAGGCCAGGTACAGGCTGCTCACCACCAGGCCGGCAGTATTGAGGCGGGTGCGCAGCGCCTGCCTTTTCCTGCCTGCAATAAAGGCAGCGAGCAGGAGTAGCAGAAAGGGCAACGTATAAGCCGGGTCTGCTACAGAAATATTATTGAAAGCCACCCGGTAGTCCCAGAACGGCCGGAAGAGCTGCGTGCCGTAGGTCGTACAGGCATCCAATAGCGGGTGGGTGAAAATCGCCCAGAAGAAAAGCCAGCCCCAGTCGCGCCAGGTGGCTGCCCAGGGATGGTCGGTCGTGCCCCGGATCGCCTGCACGCCCCAGCTGACCAGCGGAAAGAAAAGGATCGCTGCCGTGATGGCACCGGCCACTTTTAGAATTTCCAGCGGTGGGGCAGGCATCGTCACGGAGCCCAGCGCAATCAGGAGAAAGATAAGGGCGGTAGACAAGCCCAGCGCCTGCCCAATGCGCTGCCTTTTATAAATATGGTGCACCAGCCCCCCCAAAACGATAGGTGCCAGGGCCGCAAAAGCGAAGGAATGCGTGATCGCCCGGTGGAAAGCCAGCGCGCTGATTTCGTCCGTGACCATATTGGCGAAGACATCAAGGTCTGGCACCGTACCCCCGATGGCGCCCCAGAGCATCGCCCGGTTGCCGACTTTTCTGCCAAGCACCACTTCGCCTACCGCAGCGCCCAGGGTGATTTGTGTGAGTGAATCCATATTAGCAAACAGGAGCTGCAGCTGCAGCTCCTGTGTCGTATTTTTTGGTTATGCCTTACAAACACCCTGAGGGGGCGTTAGTTGTTGTCAGAACCACCGAAAGCCAAGGGTAAATATGACTTGCCCAAGATTGGCCTGCTGTTCCACCAGTTGCTCGGGCGCATCAAAAGTAAGGTAAGGCGTATACAAGGCTTCATTCATCTGACGGCGGTAGGCCATGTCGAGGAAGAAAGTCTTTTTGTGCAGCCCAAGCCCCGCGCTGATGATGCTGTTGGTCGTATCGTCGCCCTGCAATGGTGACTGCTGTAAAGTGTAGCCGGCGCGCACCCGGAATTGGTCATAGGCGTACTCACCGCCCAGGCGCAGGTTCCAGGCACTTGTCAGCTCATCGGCAATCGTAGCATTGACTTCCCTTTCCGCATCCCCAAAACCATCGTAGCGGAATTGGTTCTCGCCGTAGTTCAGGTACTCAATTTCAGCAGAAATAAATCCACCCCGTGGCACCCTCACCATTAGCTCCCGGTTGCCATCGGCAGGCTTAAGGCTGCCATTATTGATGATAAATCCGGCACTGCCGATAAAGCGCCAGGGGGTCTGCAGGCGGTATTCGAAGCTGCCATCCGGTGACTGTGAAGAGAAATTAAAGTCGCCTTCCTGATCCGTGTAGTTGTACCCCATGCTCGCCGTGTACACATCATCCAGCCGCATAAAGGTAGGAGAATGCACGGCCATGCCCAGGCGCAGCATCTGATTCGCCCGGTAAATGGCGCCCAGTTTCAGGTTCACACCCGTGCCGCTTGTGGACAGATTTTCGTTATACGTCAGCGCGTTGAAAAATGGGATGTTGCCACCCTCTCCCATGCCCCGGTCTTCTTCCCGGTACTCTTTTTCCACCTCGTAGCGGATGATCGGCACACCAATCGTACCACCAATCAGGAGGCGCTCCTTATAATTGCCGGCAAAGGATAGCACAAACTCATTGATGGCGCCGCTGGTGAAGACATCCTGCCGCTTGAAGACATCTGCATTGGGGGTGTTATCAAAATCAGAGGAGAAGAAGTCATCACCTCCAATTTGATAAAGTGCCCCGACGTCAAAAGCCAGCCCGGACTCAAAATCAGAAAATCCTGCTTCACTGTTGGCTTGTTCCTGGAACCGGTTCACAATTGAGCCGGGCGAGGAGCCTTCAAAGTAAAAGTCCTGATGGAAATTAGCCAGTCGGTTTACACCAATGGCGAAATTGGTTGCCCGCCAGTCACGGTTGGTATTTGCATTCGCGAAGACCACGCCGAAGGTATTCAGGTTGAAATTAGCGCGGTTTTCTTCAATGCCGGTGCTGTTGTCATCATTCAGCAGCCGGGAGGTGGTGCTGGCATTGAAGACGCCCGGGGAGATGACAAACTCGGAGCCCCGGTACCAGCCCAGGCCTGCAGGGTTCGTGCTCATGACGGAAAAATCAGAGCCCATAGCGCCCATGGCACTGCCGGCTCCGATAGAGCGGGCGGTACCGCCTACCTGGAAGTTGGAAAGGCGCAGTGCGTCCGAAAAATTTTGTGCCCACATCGTTCCGCTAAAGCAGAAAAGAAGGGCTGCAAAAGCGATTGTATACTTCATTTAGGATCGTTTTTATTGGTCAACAAGTAGAGAGGGACGTAAGTGCGGTGCATAAGAAAAGGGGTGGGACCAGTACATCGGTATGCTCCACCCCTTCTCTCACTCGTCAAACGAAGTCAATACGATTCTGCCTAGTTGCCCCGGCTTCGGCTTGGGCTCGAAGACCGGCTGCTGCTGCCGCTGCTCCGGCTACTGCTACTGCTCCGGCTTGGAGATGAGTAGCTTCGGCTGCTGCTGCTTCTGCTCGGCGAAGAGTAGCTCCGGCTACTGCTTCTGCTTGGCGAAGAATAGCTGCGGCTCGGTGAGCTGCTGTTACTGCGCGGCGTGTAAGAGCGTGAGCTCCGGTTGTTGCTTGGCGAGTAGCTGCGGCTGCTGCGCGAATTAGAGTTGCTTCGTGGCGTATAGCTTCTTGAAGAAGAGTTGCTGCGGTCGGAGCGTGGCGTATAAGTACGGTTGCTCCGGCTGCTGCTGTTGCCCCGATCGTAACTCCGGCTGCTGCGTGGCGTGGAATAGGTCCGCGAGTTGCGGCTATTGCTTGAGCCACGGTCGTAACTGCGCGGCGTGCTGCCACTGCGGTCGTAGGTACCACTGCTGCGCGGTGCGTTATAGTCGCGTGGCGTTGCGGTACGGTTTCTTGTAGAAGTCCGTGGTGCATCGCTACGGCTGGTTACGGCTCTCGAACGCTCAGGCGTTACGGTAGTCGCAGGAGACCGGTCGTAGGTGCGCGGACGCTCGTAGGTACGGCTGACCTGCGCTGCATTAGGATTCTGATCACTCCGGCGGTCAGGTGTGGTTTCCGCAGTGCGGGGAGAGGCTCCCGCCCGGTTTACCGTCACATCCTTTGGTGTTGCGGTAGTCGCCGTGCGGCCATCCTTTTGCAGGCCAATGTCCCGCCGTGCCTGACTTGGCCGGTTTACAGAGCCATTGGTGCGTGGGCCGTAGTAGGTACCTCTGCCATCGTTATTATTATTGATGGTCACATTATTAACGGTATTGTAGGCGAAGCCGTTGCCCCAGGTTGGTGGGCAGTAAACACCGCCGCCCCAGGCCCATGGGTTATTCCAGCTGTTCCAGCCCCAGTCGTTCCAACCCCACGGAGAGTTCCAGCGGTTGAAGCCCCAGGGCGAATTCCAGGCATTAAAGCCCCACGGGCTGCCCCAGCCCCAGGTATTGCCGAAACCAATACCAACGTTGATATTGATGCCGGGGCCCCAGGTATTCCAGCGGTTCCACCTGTTCCAGCGGTTCCACCTGTTCCAGCGCCAGGGCGAATCATAGATCAGCAGCGTAGTAGCCGGGTTAAAGAAAGGATCAAAATAGGCGTAGTCTACATAAACCGGATCGAAGAACCCGAACCCATGGTAGGGCCGGTGGAAGCGACGAATCCGGGAAGTGTATTCATAATCATAATACTCATCGTCGTAGTATTCGTCGTTGTTCCGGTTGGAATTAGAGGCATTGCTATCGTTAAAGCTGTTGCCATAATCATAGTAAGCGCCATCCGTATCCGGATTGTAGTAGAGATCGTCGTACTGCGCGCCTATATCGCCCATACCCCAGACCAGGAACAGGGCGATCAACAAAGGCGATATCTTATAGCTTTTCATAAAAATTGTTTTTAATGTAATTACCGTTGCGCTCTTATTTCTTACAACACGTAAT
>JANSXW010000301.1 GCA_024742755.1 bacterium
GCCCAGCTTTCGCAGATGGCGAGGCGGCCGGCGTCAAACACATTCTCATCCCCCCACGAAGAACCTGTAGAAATCCGGGCATTAAGAGTGGCTAATCCCAATTGCCCCCAGAATACGGCTCCAACATTGGTAAAATGAGAGGTGTGGGCGAGTTCATGTTGTGTAATTGCCCATTGCTGGTCAGAGTTTTGAAAGTTGCAGCCTATGGCTACATCGGGCACTACGCTCAATATACTGATATTGTCTAAGGCATCAGGAAGCAACTGGGAGCCGAAAAGCCCCTGAACAGTCCACTGCTCTAAAAACGGGTCTGATATCTGTGAGGTCATCAGCGCAATGCCATCTGTCCGGTTAGCTGTCAGGTAAATATCCAGCCCCATCGGCGGCGGATTGATGCCATCGTTTTGGGCTTCCGTATGGAAATGGTGCAGGGCATTCATGACCGTGGCTGCCGACCAGTTGCGGTGGTCCCGCCCACCCTGATTGTTCCAGAGGTTGTATTCAGTTTGAATATTGTTGTAGGAACCGCCACCGAGCTCCCCGCCGTAATCGGTCACGGTCGCCAACAGGCGCCAAACCTGCACAGTATTTCCTACAAAGCCCCGCAGCCTCGCCCGGTCGTTCAGGAAGCTGACCCACATATGGGCTTTGCCATACTCCCGGTGGTCTTTGATCTGCCAGCAGCCCTGTGCATCTGTTTCGGCTGTTTTGAAAGTGAACCAGCCATTCCACCAAACCACCCGCACTGCTTCTACAGGAAATAGCCCGTTGCGCTCGACATCCTGCACCTGTATACAGCCCGCAGGCATCCGCACATCGCCCGGCACCGGACAGCCGCAATCGTTGAGCTCCTCTTCCTCATCATCGTAAATCACCAAACAGTCAGGCCAGTCCGGGCTGTCTGGCGTGCAGTCCCCGTTGTAAGTCGGCGGGCCAGAACAGCCAAAATACTGCGGGAAATAAAAACAGTTGGGGTAATTCGGGCATTCCTGTCCGCAGGGGTCCGGTATGGCGCTGACACCGGTGCCGCCCAACCCCTCAAAATAGGCAGAAAGGCCGCCAACCTGCTCAAAGGCACGAGCGGTCAATGGCGTTTCGTAGGGAGGGATAACCAGGTCTTCCAAGACCTGATGCGTTACAGCCGGCACCGGCTCTCCGGCTTCCAGAACGCTATAAAAATCCGGAATGCCCTCTGGCCCAAGGCCTTCCTGCGGGTAATAATCGCCCAATTGCAACACCTCGTAGCCCAGCGGAAAATCAACATAAGTGATCCCGCTTTCTGCAAGTGCCTTGTATTCCTCAAGGCTTTGTGGGTCAAACTTTACATAGTGGTGGGTGGCCGGCAAAGCAGCGTAGGTTTTGTGCTGCCCGAAAAGATTGTTCCAAGCCTGTGTCATATTCGGTACGGTGTAGGGGTTGTTGCGCTGTGCGCCCAGAATAGTGGGCACGGAGTCTTTCTCAGACCGGAATACAATACTGGGTTCCGGTGAAGCCTCTGTTTCTGTCATTGCGGGTGAAGGCAGTGCCTCTTTCTCACAACTCCAGCCCAGTATCATTATGCCGAGAAGCATCAGAAAAGACGCGATGCGTGCCCTCCTTAGCTTAAGTTGCCTGGAGGGAAGTGTTTGTGTCCTCCTTCGCCGATTGGCTTCGGCGGATGTGTGTGTGTGTGTGTACGGCCACACTACCGTTTGTTGAATGGTTCATACGCGTTATTGGTTTAAGAGATGCAATAATGCTCCCAAATTACAACAATGCAACCAAAAAGACAAGCATACATTGTAAAAAAGCATAACCGAAACCAAAAGCCCTACCATATACCTTTTTGCTTGAAGTCAGGTGGCGACTTTAGAGTCGCGACCTGACAGGCAACCTTGTATCTTATGCTCAGGCCACGATTCCAAAATCGTCGCCTGAGTTCAAACCAAGAAAGCACCTTCAAAACCGAAGCTCCATCCCCCTGCGCCCCTTGCCAGACCACGGCGCCTTGAACTGAAGGATCAGCGTGAGGTTGAGTTCATTGATGGGGCGGAGCATTTCCCGGTCTATTTCTCGGTGCCCAAAACCTTTGAAGTAGGCTACCTCTATCATATA
The DNA here is from genome assembly GCA_024742755.1 of bacterium. Taxonomy (GTDB): domain Bacteria; phylum Bacteroidota; class Bacteroidia; order Chitinophagales; family Saprospiraceae; genus Phaeodactylibacter. Next base: position 2,095 of record JANSXW010000301.1, read on the forward strand.
TCTCTTATACCAATAAGCCAGCGACATTTGCGCTGTATACTCGAAGTAGGCACCGTTGAATGTGTTGAGAGATACTTTGGAATAATTTCCACTACTGTATCTACCTATTTCAGGGTTATGAATATAGTTTAAACCAAGGCCTATTCCTAACAAAACCGCATCTGCAAATGAACGTTTAACAGCCAAATCTGTACGCCAGCTATCGAAACGAAAGAAATTACAAGGAGCAACTCCATAACAGTAAACCTCGAAGACTCGATTGGGGTAATAGGTATTCGTCCAGGCAAGGAAAAGTTTTTCGTCCAACTGGTGTTCTACCATCATGCCAAATGCCCAATGCTCAACTATCTGATTTTCAAAATTCCAACTATATGTGGTGGTCGAAGGGTCGCCCTGTAAGAACGCTCCTTTATTTATATCCGTCAACCCCCCACCCAGCCGAAGGCTGAAGTAGGTCTGCCCACGCAGGGCACTTACGCTGAGCAGTAGGAGTAAGGCAATAAAGGTGCGTTTGAAGTCCTGTTTCATGGCTATATTTTTTAGCCCTCCTAATTTCCGAAATTACTCCTTCCCCTTGAAAAGAGCGCGCAAAGATGCATTACCGTTCTTTATGGAAATCAGGAGGGCAGTTTTAACTTTATGTGCTAAACATTCCGCTATCTGTTAGGCATTACTTTTTGTGTACCTAACCATTTTCATCAAAATATTGCAAGGCCCTAAAGCCTACCGCACCAATTGCACCTCCCCGCTCAGCTCCACTTCCTGACCATCGATCAGCAGAGCGCGGGCACGCCAGGCGTAGAGGCCGGCTTCGGCAGCCTGCCCATCCTCTGCCCTGCCGTCCCAGCCGGCTGTGCCCC
>JANSXW010000086.1 GCA_024742755.1 bacterium
AATGGCACCACTTCGCCCCCTGTGCGAAAATCTTCCTCCCCTTAGCGTGAAATCTCTCGCAAATCATGAACTGGGCACATAGAGAACGCAAAGCAGAATCAACAGCCTCTTTGCGCCCTTTGCGTGAAACCTACCTCCACTTTTTAAACCGGTAAACCCCAATCCGGGCAGGTACTTCCGGGAAAAACCAGTAAATTTCGGGTGAAGACGTAACATGCTTTCAAAAAACACGATCAATGAGTGAAAGCTACTCAGAAGACAATGCGCTGCTGGAGCAACTGCGCAACGGTGACCAAAATGCCTGGCGGGCCCTGTATGAGGAAGCCCGCTCCCCCTTCCGGTTGTACTTTATCCGGTACGGGACAGCGCCGGAAGTCGCCACAGAGATGTTCCAGGAAGCCATGGTCATCCTCAACCGGAATATCCGGACCGGGAAGCTTCAGGCACCGCTGAAAAGCGCCCTTCGTACCTATATTATAGGGATCGGCCGGGTGCTGCTGATGCGCAAAGGGACAGACACGCAGCAATGGGATGGAGAGATTCCGGAAATCCCCATCCTTCCCGAGGTAGAAGACCAACAGGAACGCCATGCCAAAGCTCAGCTTGCCCGGCAATTGCTGGACCGCCTGGGCTCGCCCTGCCGCGAACTGCTGGAGCTGTTTTACCTCAAAAACTATGTCATGGAAGCCATTGCCCGAGAGCTGGACTTGCCGTCTCCCGGAGCTGCCAGACGCCGCAAACACGATTGCCTCCGCAAGATGCGGGAGCTGATGACTGCTTGATGCCACTTTAATTCATTGATCATGGACGCAGAAAATTGGACTACAGAACAGATTGAAGCTTACCTCCGGCAGGCGCTGCCCGCCCCGGAACAGGCGAAGCTCAAAGCGGACCTGGAGCAGGACGAGCAGCTGCGTGCTGAAGTGGCCGCTTACCAACGGGTGCTGGAAGGGCTGGACGCCTTGCAGGAAGAAAACTTCCGGGCTCAACTGGACAGCTGGTCGGCCGAAACAGCCAGCAACGACCAAACAGAGCTCATTGCCTGGTACCTGGAGGGACAGCTGGAGCCTGATGGGCAGAAAATCGTAGAAGACCGAATGGCAACAGACCCGGCTTTCCGGGAAGAAGTGCTGGCTTATCAGCAGCTTATCGGCGGCATGGAGGCTGCGCAGGATGAGGATTTCCGCAGCAAATTAGAGGAATGGGAAGCTGGAATGGCTCAGCAGTCAGATTCCGGGAAGACGCTGAAGGTCGTCAGCCGACGGCCTCTGTGGCAATACGCAGCGGCAGCAGTCGGGGCTTTGCTCATCGCGCTCTCCACCTTTAGCCTTTACCTGAAGGTCAACTACAGCGGGCCCGCACTCAGCCGCGCTTACTATGAGTCGCCCATTTCCGAGCGCACGATGGGCGGAGAAAACGCCGAAAGCACACCCCTGCAGGAAAGAATGGACTTTGCGCACCGCCAATTGATAGGAAAGGAATACAACGCCGCATTCATGGCATTTGACAGCCTGATGCGGGAAATCCCCCGCGCCAAACTGGATGATTTCAACAAAACCCTGCTCCTGGAACAGGCAGTCTGGAACCGCCTCCTCGCTGCCACTGCAATGGATAACCCGCCCATTGATGTCATTGCGGAAGCGCGGCGGATCCGTACTACGCCCGGTCACGAGTACGCGGATAAAGCAGAACGATTGCTGGAGGATTTGGAATCTACATGGTACAGGTGGGCGAATTAGTATGACTAAACCGAATTACTTGCTAGTTTCCTTGCCCCTAAAGCCCTTGCAAATGCAGCACTTTGAGTGGTAAGGCATTTACGGCTCAATCCACCATGCTTTTCTTAAACAACCCTCGTGAAGCAATTATCCTTATTGATTCCCCGGAGGTTTTTCGCCATTTTGAGCCCGGTAATCATCAATATATTGTATTTCTATTTCTTCTGCTGCTTTTCTGCCTTTAATCCCCGTCAGTATGATTTGGCTAAAGAATCTAGCCCAACCCACCACGCGATTATATAGCCTAACCTGTTCATTAGCTCTGGGAGATGATCCGTCTTTATTAAGAGGTCTTCCACAAACACCATACTTGTATATCCCCCTTTCGCTTTCGGTCCTTTATCGCATAAAGGTGATGATCATTCTCATTCTCATGGCTGTTTCCGTGTTTAGAAGGCATCGTTTCAGAGATTATCCAGCCAACTTTTTCCACCCCACCCATCCCGGTTAGAATAAGTTTCGTAGCTTATAGCAGGAAGATAGTCCCATTCAGCCCCGGTCTTTTGCTCAAAGGCCAGCCCTGCCAGATAAAGCAACGGCTCAAAAGTGTACTCCCGGGGCATTTTGGCCGGGTCGCGAAGCACTGCCCGATAGAACGCTTCTCCATTCGCAACAACACAAGCCCGTGCATACAAAAAGGTATCCACGGAGAAATTTTGGTCTCCGCCATAAGCGTAAGAACCAATTTGCTCAGCGTAAGCCTGCTTGTCCAGATGAAACAGCTTTTCGGCAAGTATATCCTGAAAGCGCTCTATATCTCTTACCGGGAACTTTGACAGCTCTTCCACAGCGGGTGCCAGTATAGCGTCATCCTTGTCTCCTTTTGACCAATCCAGTTTTTCAATTATGCTCCAAAACTGTGATTCGCTCATGCCCTGTACTTCTCCATCCTCGTGCACAATGATTTCCAACCGCGCATTATCATAACGCTCCTTAAGCTTTCTAATCCATTCCGGATTTAAGTCTTCTATGCTTATTTGTAGTTTGGTCAGCATATTCGAAAATTGAATTTGCTCCATAAAATAGGCTATTTCAACTGAATTATCAATTGCCTATCGCAATTCTTTCCTTCCAGCCATTCAACACTGCGTATTTTCGAAAGTTACTTTTGGTTAATATCAGCAGCCAACCCAGGTGTTTTGTTATTGCTGAAAACGCCAATACACCACCCCCAGCAACAAGCCACTGACCAGCATACCCCACAAAAGCAGGCGGGATCCCCCACCGGATGCTGGCAACTCCCCTGGCTTACCCACCGCATGAAAAGCCGCCCAGTAAACCGGGTGCGCCCCTAATTTCCCTCCGGAAGCCACCTGCTCCAACTTGGCTGAGCGCAGTGCTGCTGAGCGGGCCTGACCGGCACTCAGCCCGGTGTAAAAGGCTTCCATCACATGGGAGCTTTCATCATCATTGATGGACCACAGAGAAGAAATCACACTGTTGGCGCCAGCTGCCAGAAAACTCCTTGCCAGGTTGATGACACCTTCGCCATCGTACCATTGGCCTACAAAAGTCTCGCACCCATTTAACACGACCATTTCAGCCTGCAGGGGCAACAGGTAAATGTCTTTCACGAAAAGGGAATCATAGCCCCCTTTCCCGTCTGCAAAAACGATGAAGGAAAAATGGCCGGTTTCCGTATTGGCTTGGGCGTGCGTGGAAAAGTGCAGCACGCCTGCTTCTGCTGCCACTGCCTGCAATTGCGCCCGCGTCGCATCCGGCCCTAAGAATGCCTGCCCTCTGAACAAGCCGGCTACCGCTGCTGCCTGCGGCTGATTGTAGGCTAGTGCGCCGAACCCGCCCCGGCCGTCAAAATCCGGCGCGAAAGCCGCAAGCCCCTCCCCTTTAACAGTACGCTGCTGCACAGTACGCTGGAAAGTTGCCGAGTAAGCATAGCTGATTTCATAACGGTTAATCAGATAGGGCATAGCAGGAAAATTGCAGTGCCCGGCCGGCTCCGTCAAAAGCGCATCAAAGGGCAGGAGCCCCAGCACTCCACCCGGCACAATGATCAATTGCCCCGGCAGTTCCAACTGCGCTTCAAGAGGTGCTATCAATACCTCATACAATTCGTGTCCTACCTGCCGGTATACTTCACAAAGCGCTTGCCGGTCAGCGCTGCCAAACTGAAATGCCTCGATCGCAGACCGCCAGGTGCCTACCTGTTCCCCCAGCGGATAGAGAGCATCGAGGGCCACAACCTCCAACTCATTTTGGGTAACCACAAAAGCACAGCTCAGGCTGTTGCCGGTAAAGTACTCCACCAGCGCCTGCCCTGATTGCAGCAAATCCTGCTGTATCTCCGCCAGGCTAGCCACCTCCAGATCGTATTTGCGCTGGTAGTAATCCGGGTAATGCTGCTCCAGGCTATCGATCCAGGCGGCATAAGCCTGCCTATGCTGGAAAAGTGCTGCTTCGGCTTCCTCCAGGAGCCCGGTATTGTCTTCCTCCAATTGCAGGCGGAACCACTTTTCTTCAACATCAGCCAGGGCTTGCTGAAGCGCCCGCTCTCTTTGCAGGACCGCAGCGGGCAGGTCAGCCTGTCTTTCGGCAGTGGCTTTTTGCATGGCTTCCCGCAACAACAGACTTTTGCTCTGCTCCGCCAGCTCAAAAGCCGCTTCCTTGTAGCCCGGCTGACGGGTCTGCGCCCAAAGTTCCAGGGCGGCACGGACCCCAAGCTCTGTCCGCGCCCGGATGCCCTGCACACTCGACAGCTTGGCCGATTCGCCCTGATAGCGGCGGCGCAGCATTTGCTCGACTTCAAAAATCAGGTGGCAGGCTTGCAGCACAGGCTGCAGTTTCTCCTGCCCGCCCTCCTGTTCGTACCACTCCCACAGGCTGTTGGCCCAGCCAGTCAGGGCTTCCGAAAAGGTATTCTCGGCATAGAGCAGCTCAAGCGCGGGCAATTCCTGCCAGTCATTGAATTGGTAGCCGGGCAGCAGGGCTTCCATGGCCGATTGGTGGCATTCAGCGGCTGCCTGACAGGCTCCTTTTTGCCGCAGCATCTCGCCTTTGTCTACCAGCAATTTCCCCAGTGAACGCCGGTAGCTGACCTCTCCGGAGGTCCGCAGGATGGCTTCCCCTTCGGCAAAATCTTGCGCTGAGGCCGCCCACCGTTGGAGTGCTGCATTGATGCTGCCCCGCACATTCCAAAGGGAGCCCTCCCACTCGCGGAGGTAAGCAGGTGGCACCTGTTCTACTTTCGGCAAATTGGCAAACGCAGCGTCCAGCGCGTGCAGCGCCTGCTCATGCCGCCCCAGTACACCAAGCACCCTCGCCCGTGCGCTATGCAGGAGCACCAGGTCTTTGGCCGAAAGGCCTTCCAGATGCAGCGCTTCTTCAATATGCCCCAAGGCAGCATCTGGCTCCCCGGCCAGTTCCTCCGCAATAGCCAGGTCATTCAGTACTTTGGCCTGAGCAGCAGTACGGCCGGTCGTTTTAAAGAAACGATAAGCAGTGCGGAGCAGCCCGATGGCGGTCTGAAAATCACCGAAGCGGCTGTACAGGTTGGCTAATGGCCGGTAGATGTAATTGACGGTGTAGTAGTCTTCTTCTTCAAAATGCCGCTGAAAGAGCCGGCTGGCCGTTTCGTATTGCACCAGCGCGTTTTGATAGTCGTCCTGATAGTGAAGATGCATATACCCCAGGTTGACATGCAGCCAAATTAAGGCGTCCCACTCTGCGGGGGTATCGGGTGAACGCCCGAAATCTCTTTCCAGCCCCTGCCGCATGACCGCTACCGACTGTTGCACGGCATCAGCCCAGCTGCTTTGCCGAAGGGCCTTGCCCGCTTCCTTGTGCAATTTTAGCCAGCCTTCCAGATCATCCGCATCCTGATAAGCGGCTCCGGCATCCACCAGCATTGCGAAAAAACAATCCCGGTCTTGCTCATGGACAGCGGCAAGAGCCTGCGCCTGGCAGATATGCCCCAGGGAATCCAGGCCAACGGATGCATGGACAGACAGCAAAGGGAGTAGGGCGAAACAAAGCAACAGCCCTTGAATCGTGGTTTTCATAAGGAGGAGGTTTTTTTGAAAGAACCTTTTGAGAAGGGCTTACCCCAGCCAGTCATCGCTGTAAAACGCCAGCAAGATGGCGCCAATGACGACCACCAGGAGCAGCAAAAACAGCCACAGCGGCATGCCCAGCACCGTGATATCCCCTTCCATTTCCACCTCACAAACAGTACAATTGAGGGCCAGGTCTTTGACAGTGGTGCCGGCCTCGTCAATCAGGGTAACGGTGCCCGGTGGGGTACACAACTCGCTGTTGTAGGTATCGGCGGGCGCATTTTCATCCCTGAAGGCAATGCAAGCCTGCGTGGGAGGCAGGGTGTTGATATCGGTCCCCGGACGGGTATAGGCCAGAAAGGAAAAATAGCCGGAACGCGCAGCAAGGCTTTTGTTCTCACTCATGCCTGCCAGCCTCAGCTTGGGGAAGGTGACCGTAAGTGTATTGGCGGCCGTGTCTTTTTCGATATCAAAAGTCTCGATGCCCGGCGCTACGGAAAACAGTTCCTGATTTGAAATGCTGGCCACCTCCACAGCAGCAGGCAATGGTATGCGCACTTTTACCGCACTGGTTGCTCCTGCCCCTTCATTCTCAAAGGCGACCTTGATCAGCAGTTTTTGCCCGGCAAGGCTGGTATCCGGACAAGAACACGCCCAAAGCTCAATAAGGTTTGGATCATAGGACCTGCGGACGCTTTGCGTGGCGCTTGTGTAGGCCGCTGGCTGCAACTCACCGAGTGTCAACGTACCCGATGGATCTCCTAAAGTGGCAAGTGGTATGCCTTGCTCTAAAAGGGCAGACAGGTTGAGTTTGCTAATCCCTTCCGCTTCTTCAGCACTCAGCTGAGGGAAGCTGAAGTTACCGGGTTCCAACAACAGCACCGCAGCGTAGCTGGCCGCACCCGAACCACCTTCCGGAATAGAGTCATAATGTACATTCCGGTTGAATACAGGCAGGAAGAAGTGCGCTTCCTGACCAGGCTGAAGCCCGGATACTCTAAAGACCTGAAGGGCCCGATAGGCATTTCCGGAACTGCTGCCCGAAAGGTCTACCGTATCATATCCATCTAACCTGAGTGCATTGGGCAAGTCAGAAATTTCGGAACTTTGCTCAATAAAGGCATCGGTTTCTGATATTGAGACCTCCAGCTTTTCGATGACACCTGCTCCTTTCTTTTTCAGGCGCAGGGCGGTTTCAACGGTAAGCTTGCTTTCGTGAAAAAGTAATAAATACCCATTATATGGTGCTGCTGCGGACACAACGCCGTTACTGTCGTTTTTCACGGAAACGGTCAGCACCGTTCGGCCATCGGGTGTCAGTGCCGGATGATCAGGGGTGATCGCGATGAGCGCAGTATCGGGAACCGCTTTGGTTTTGTCCGGGGTGGCCGCTGCAACCGTTGGCCCGGTGCCGGACACAATTTTTGGAGGCGGGTCACCATCTTCATCACTGTAAATGGCTTTGGAAAAGACAACGGCTTCTGCTGTGGCACCACCAAGGATAGCCCCGTCAAAGCCGTGAGGCTGCTGGAATACTGTGTTGGATACATCAGCAGAATAAAACTGGCCATCATTAAAAATAAGAAAAAGCTGCCGGTATGGCGTGGGCACATCGGTCCCTTCACGCGGAGACAGAGGGTCGAGATTGAGGGTAAGAACAGCCGGGTCGTCGGCATCCTTAAGGTTACCGGTAATTTGGGCAATCGCTGTTCCTTCAAATAGGAACAGGAAGGAGCCTACCCAACCCAGGGTAAGGAGGAAAGATTTCAAGTTCATAGTTGCTCGTGGTTTTTAGGTGCCGGCAAGTGCCGGAGTATACATGTTCTGCAAGAGGCAATCCGGCGGTAAAGCTTTTGAGCTTACACGAAAGCCCTCTGCCTCTAAAATACAACTTTTTCAGGACCATCGGGCAGGCGCACCGCTTGTCCCTCCGATATAACGACGGCCTTTGTCCCGATGGTTTTTCATTTGGTTTTTTAGTTGCTTCCAAAAAAAAGAACTGGGCAGTGGTTTAACCCCCTACCCAGCCCGGAATAATAGCAACTATCTACTTATCTCCAATTAGGTTGTGCCCACCTTTGTGGACGCGCCCTTCTGAAAATAAAACACCCTAAATTCTTCAGCTGCCCGATTCGGCAGTTATGTCTTGTTCATAGCTTTTTCAGGTTTTGCCCTGAACTCCGGAGAGCGGAGCCGACTGCCCCGGAGGACAATACGGCTGCACATTTGCTCTACGAAAATTTTCTCATAGTAAGTTTCTAACCTTAGTAGTGCCCGGTGTTTCAAATAACGTTGTTGACTGATTACATTTACAAATGTAGGGGGATTGGGCCTGCCGCTCAAACCACCAACTCCACGCACTTTAAACTTCTAACCACTCAAAAAATGTTTATATTCACACCAAAGAAAACCAAAACTCTTTCAAGTTAATGACTTACAAGCACTTAAAACCCAACACTCGCTCAACACTGATTAAATTTCTAAGCCCTTCAAAAAAACTTAATTTATTTTCAAAAAGTGCAAATTCAACCGTAGAACGGTAACTTTTCACCAATAAACGGCACAATCAACCTATTGTACGGCGATATGAAAAACCCAAATGACCTGTTCGACCTCATCCAATCCATGTCGAAGTCCGAAAAGCGCTATTTTTCACTGGACGCGAAGAAAAGCGGGCGCAGCAGCAGCCGCTACCTGGACCTTTTTAAGGCCATCAACCGGATGGAAGCCTATGAAGAAGAAAAGCTACAGCAAAAGTTTGGCAACAGCCTGCCCACCGATAAGCACTACCTGTATAACGCGATCCTGAAAAGCATGCGGGACTACAACAGCTCCAAATCTAAAGCGGCCCGGATCAAGGAGATGCTGCTTGATGCCAAATACCTTTATAAAAGAGGGCTGTACCACCAAAGCGAGGAGCGGCTGGGGCAAGCCAAAACTTTGGCCAGGGACCTGGACGATCAGCTGGCACTCCTTGAAATCAGCCGGGAGCAGCTGAATTATGTCTGGACGATGAAGCAGGGCGACTATGGTTCACAGATCGAAGACCTGCTGGCAGATAAGGATGAGTACATACGCCATATTAATGAGGAACTGCGCTACCTGTCGCTGGCTTATAAGATACAAGTGGCTAAGGAGCAGCGACAGGCTGCCGACCGTAAGGCCAGCAGCGCTGCTTATGCGGAACAGCTACAGGCACAATCTGCGCCCCTGCCTTCTACAGCGCATGCGCAACGCCGGTTTTTGCAAAGCCACGCCTTGCTCAATGACCTCATCGGCGATGTGGAACAGGCCAATACCTACTACGCGAGGATGGTGGAATGGTGGGATGAGTACCCCCACATCAAGGATGAGGAATACAACCGTTATCTGGCCGATGCCTTTAACCTGCTGCATGCCTCCTACAGCCAAAAAAAGTATGATCAGTTTGAGCAGTTGCTGACCAAAATACAGCAGGAGGAAGCCGGCAGCTACCACGATCAGGTGCTGGTTTTCAAACAACTGACTAACTACCAGCTGCTTTACCACATCAACCTGGGCATTGAGGAAGGATACGAGCGCTTACTGCAACGGGTAGAGGAAGGCATCGCCACTTATAAGCTTAATCCGGTGAGCCAACTCATTATTGCCTTCAACGTTACGGTGCTTTTGCTCATCCTGGAGCAGCATCAGGAATGCCGGACATGGGCGGACAAAGTATTGCAACACTACAACCGGAAAGTGGAAAGCGAGCAGTTTCGCCTTGCCACCCTGCTTATCCGCCTCATGGCTACTTATTCGCTGGATGAAATTGATGAGTTCGATTCCGGACTGCGGGCCCTTCAGCGCAGCATAAGGCAGCAGAAACCCGAAACCCCTACCCGCTTCTTCAGAGCCTGTGCCAAGTATTTAAGAAAACTGTACGATCAGCCCTCCGGCAGCCGAAAGAGCACCATGCAGGAGTTCTCCAGCCTGCTCGGGCAATACAAAGCCGACCCGCCGGAGCGGATCCCCCTCGGGCTTGATGACCTGATGCTGAACTGGCTGGAAAGCAAAACGCAAAATCGCCCCCTAAAAATGGTGCTCAGAAGCAAAACAAAGGCCGAGCACTAACGGTCTGGCGAATCTGTATCTGCCAAAATCATACTTTTGACCACGATCGAATTGCCTTTGCGCTGAATGTTAAGCACCCGGCCGTCCAATTCAAAAAACACCAGTTCCGGCTTATAGTCATACTCTGTATTATTGCTGCGCACCTCGACCTCTGTAGCTCCTATAAAAGACAGCACCCGCCGCTGCCGGTGGTAAGCCGCCGACCATACTGTTTTTTCCGTTGAAAGCTTCACTTCATTCTTAGAGCTGCTGAAGCCAATCTGCCGGCCATCTTCCAGTTCGATGCGCTCGGGGGAAGCCGGGGTTTCAAAATCAGTAGCCACCGTAAGCTGCCCCTTGAGCACGCCAATGAGGATGCCCTTCTTATTGTCCAACGGGAAAGGAATGGCGCGGTCATTATCGATCAGATAAAGGGTGTCCATCTCTGTAGAGAAGGTAATGTTGTTGATCATGGTGTAGACGTTTTGCTTGATGATCTTTAAGGTTCCCGGCCCGTTGCTGGATGGTCCAGAAAGCAGCTGAAACAGCCATTTGAAAAGACGACGGAGGGGTTCCATAGTATGTAAAGTAAGTCTTTGCCAAAATTAACAAAAAAGCCCTTCGCGGGGAAGCAAAGGGCTATAGAGTTCTATTCGTATTTTCGGGCTACGATGTTTTTTTCCGCTTGCGGCGGGTTTTAAACATCTCCACGACTTCTTTTTCCTTGAGGAAGCCAAGATCCTGGAAGGTCGTTGTCACGAACTTCTTGATGTCCTGATAGTCTTTTCCGCGCTTGTCCGTGTATTTTTTCAGCAACTTGCCCACATACTCCAGGCTCAGCTCCTTAAGCTGCTGATTGAACTGCTGATTGGCGAAAATATTCATGTAGACCGGATAGAGCTTGGAAATCTCAAACAGTTCCGGGTAGTCGGTTTCCTCCAGATTGCTGATCAGGCGGTGGAAATACCCGTAAATGGTCTGCCGCAGGCATTCATTGATGTTGCTTAGGCCCTGATATTGGGTATAGAATGCCTTCACGGCTTCCTGTACTTCATCTGTGGTATAGCCTTTGCTGTGCACTTCGTCCAGCAAGTCGTAATATTTGGACAGATCGTCTTTCACCTTGTGGTCCATCACTGAGGAAATGCGCTTGTCGGCATCCGGGTCGATCACCACTTCCTCTTTCAGGTGCAGCTCCAGGAGGTATTCCAGGTATTGTTCCTGAAAGTCGTCCATGCTTTTGCGCACCTCATTGAAATGCTTCCGCAGGTGGTCGAGGTCGTCCCCTTCCAGCTCAAAGAAAGAAGCATAAAGCACCAGCACTTCCAGGTGCTCGCGGTGGCCCTTGAAATCTTTATTTTCCACAAAGCTGCGCAGGTGTGGTATGATGCTGCTGTTATCGTAATGGCCGTCTACACGGTAGAGCAGGAATCGCTTGAGCGGAGAGTAGAGGGTTTTCAGGTCAGACAGCGCTTGCGGGAACTCTGCAGACATGAAGTTCTCGTTGCGGAACTGCCGCTGATAGCGCTGATAGCCTTTGACGCGCTCTTCCAGCACCCGGTAGCGGTCCAGTTTCTGCCCCTGCAGGAAATAACGGACCCGCTTGTTGTCAACCTCGTTAATCAGGTTAGTCACCCATATATCACTGCTCAGCGCGAAGCCCATTTGGATAGATTGCCCGATCCGCTTACGCAGCAGGTCAAAATTAGCGGAATTGCAGATCGCCATCAGCACCTCCTTGAAGTGCTCCTGTGTACGGGTGTACTTCATCCGGACAGCATCCACCTCTCCGCGCAGCACCGTAAAGCCAAGAATCTTAGGCAGGTAGAGCCCTTCAAACTCGGGTTGCAACAGGAGGGTTTCGAGAGAGATCAGCTGCAGGGGATGTGCTCCTGCCACTTCATCATAGACCATGGCGATGCGGGGCTCGAACATTTCCTTGAGCTGCATATACTGCTCTTCTTCTTCCTCTTCGAGATAGGCTTGCAGTTCTTCGGACTCCTGAATCTCAGTGCCCAGTGCTTCCAGTTTGGTTTTATACGCTTCGGCTAACGCTTGCATGAATGTATATTTTAAAAACAAACCTGATAGTGCAAATTAATGCACTACCAGGTCAGATATTATAGAATTAAAGTATTGCCTTGATTTTGAATTGCAAATATAGCCTAATGTGAGATAAAGCGCAAAGCTTTCTTATGAATATTATCCACATCAGTACGCAAAATGGCAAGAGGGTTTACCGGCAACCGGCAAACCCTCTTGTTTCATCCATGAGGAAAATTAAGACTAATCTTCTTTTTTCTCTTCTTCTGCAGGCTGCTCTTCAGCGGCTGTTTCTTCAGCGGCAGGTGTCTCTTCAGCAGCAGCTTCTGCTTCTGTACCTTCTGCTGCTGCTTCCGCAGTTTCAGCAGGTGCTTCTTCCTCTTCGGGCTCAGGTGCCGGAGGAGGCGGAGGCGTACCAGAAAGCTTAGCCAGCAAATCCGCACGCTCGGCAGCAGTTTGCTCAAAGCGGGCAGCGATTTTAGACTCCTTCGCATCGATCCACTCCTGATACCTGGCTTCAGCCTGCTCCTCAGTGAGGGCACCTTTAGCAACTCCGCGCATCAGGTGGCGCTTGTAGTACACGCCTTTGAAGCGCAGGATGGCACGTACGGTATCCGTAGGCTGTGCACCCTTTTGCAACCAATCAAAAGCTTTGTCCCGGTCGATCTCGATCGTCGCAGGCTTAGTCATCGGGTTGTAAGAACCCAGTCTCTCGATGAAGCGACCATCGCGCGGTGCGCGTCCGTCTGCGACAACGATGTGGTAGAAAGGACGCTTGCGGCGACCCTTTCTTTGTAAACGCATCTTAACTGCCATTGGCTTGTTAAAATTATTGTGGTGAAAACATACCCGCGTAACTTGAAAATCAAGCGACGGGTTTTTAACGGGTGCAAAGGTAAGGCATTTAGTTGGATTGTTCAAGCTTACGCCGGCAACAAAATCAGTGGAGAAGTTTAGCGTGTCACAAATTGACCCAAAAATGCATGCCGGTTATTCTTAAATTAAACCTACCTTTAAGGCTGCTTATCCCTGAAACCTACCCCCTTTCTACCTGTCGGATTGATCAGTTTATTTTGCGTATTTTTCCGTTATTAATTTGTACCTGGCCTCGTATTGAAGTCAGTCTGTGCAGATTCAAAAATCCAAGACCCAAGATAACATGTGCAGGTTGGCGAATATTAGCCTATGGACAGTTTTGGTACTGCTTGCTCTCGCCGGGAGCCACCGGTCTGAGCGCTACAGCTATGCCCTTCCTGCCGGCAGTATTGTCACCGACAACACCTACACCGTTGAGGAACTGGTGCAGGATATCTTTGTGGATGGCGCCTGCAATACCATCACCAACATACAGGCGATCGGCCACGCAGAAGGCATTGGGTACTTTGAACAAGGCAGCAGCAGTATCGGGATGGAACGGGGCGTCATCCTCTCCACCGGCCCCATTGAGAACGCCCACGGCCCCAACAACTACACGGATTTGTCTGGCTACTTTGAAGATGCTTCCGGTGACCCGGACCTCAACATCATGGCGACCGGGCAGGTTAAGGACGCGGTGGGCATCGAATTTGATTTTATGCCGCTCGACTCTGTGGTAGCCTTTCGCTATGTTTTTGCTTCAGAGGAATACTGCGAATTTGTGGGAAGCATCTACAACGATGTCTTCGGATTTTTCATCTCAGGGCCTGGCATCAATGGCACGTTCTCCAACAATGCGAAAAACGTTGCCATCCTCCCCGGCACTTCTGATTTTGTAACCATCAACACGGTCAATTATCAGGACAATGCCCACCTCTATGTCCACAATGAACTGGCAACCGATGCCAATGTCTGCGATCTCCCGCCACCGTCCGGCACTTACCATCCGTTTATTGAGTACGATGGGTTTACCACCAAGCTTACCGCCATTCTGAACCTGATCCCCTGCGAGACCTACCACATCCGGCTGGTCGTTTCTGATGTGGGCGACTACTACTTTGATTCGGCGGTTTTCCTGGAGGCAGAAAGCTTTAATCTGGGAGGCGAAGTACAGGTAAGAGCAGGCACAGGGAGCACGGCACAGGGCCCGGCCCCGGAAGGGTGCCCCGGCAATTACTTTGTATTTGAAAGGGCCCCGGGCTCCGACAATACCGCCCCGCTTTCTGTCAATTACCTGGTCAGCAGCAGCAGTACAGCGGAGGAAGGCGTAGACTTTCCGGTTTTACCCGGCAGCATCACCATTCCTGCCTTTCAAAATTATGCCACCCTGCCCGTAGACCTGATCAATGACGGGCTGGAAGAGCCGCTTGAGCACATTGACCTGAAGCTTGATATCCCCTGTGCCTGCTATTCGGACTCCGCTACGATGTACATTACAGACAGCCCCGGCTTTGAGCTGTCTGTTGCAGATGTAGCCGTGTGTGAAGGAGGGTCCAATACGATGTCGGCAGCAATAAGCGGTGGCACAGGCTCCTTTACCTACGCCTGGAGCACTGGCGAAAACAGCAGCACGATCACTGTCTCAGGAGAAAGCACCACACCTTATTATCTTACTGTAACCGATGCCTGTGGCAACGTGGAGACAGATTCCGCCAGTACTTACACAACGCCTCCGCCTACTGCTTTCCTAAGTGGGGAGGAGCGCATTTGCGAAGGCGACACCGCCTGGCTGGCCGTCAACCTTGAGGGCAGCCCGCCCTGGTCTATAGCGTATGAAGTGGAAGGCGAGCCATTTCAGGTGAACAACATACAACAGTCTACCTACCTGCTTCCTGCTACGTTGCAAGGCGCTCATCAATTGACCTGGGTGGCAGATGCAGGCTGCGAAGGCGAAGTTAGCGGCAGTGCGTGGGTGGAAGTAAATGCCATTACGATCACTACGGAGGTCACCAATGCTTCCTGCTCTGCCGGAACAGATGGCCGGCTCAAGGTGAGCCTGGGTGGCGGCACTCCGCCCTACGACTGGTTCTGGCTGGATACGGCAGCGCCTGATCTGGATAGGGAACAGCTTAGCCCGGGCACTTACACCATTATAGTAAAGGATGACAATGGCTGCGAAAAGGAAGCAACCTTCGAAGTCAACGCTCCCCCGCCCCTGCAGCCCCTGCAGTTTGATTGTGAATCCATCAGCTCCGGTTCGATCAAAGCTACTGCTTCCGGTGGCACGCCTCCTTATCAGTATGCCATCAATGGTGGACCTTTCGGTGGCGCTGAGCTTTTGGACCTGCTTACGCCGGGCGAGCACTACCTGATCACGATTCGGGATGCCATGGGCTGTGAAGTGGAGCAGTCCACCCTTTGGCCGGCCGCTTACGAACGCATTGCGGACCTTCCGCCTATGATGGAACTGAAATTAGGCCTGGCGGAGACGCTGCAGCCTCAGTACAATATCCCCTTCAGCCTGATTTCAAGCATTCGGTGGTCTCCGGCCAATGGCTTAAGTTGCACAGACTGCCCCTTCCCTACCTTACAAATTGCGCATCCCGAAACTTACACCCTAAGAATAGTTGACCTCTACGGCTGTTCCACGGAGCTGACGATTGCCATTACGATTGATGAGTCAATTGACATCTACGTCCCTACTGCTTTTTCTCCAAACGGTGATCAGGTCAATGACCGCCTGAATATCTACGCCAACACTCTTCAGGTAGAGAAAGTCCTGGTTTTCCGGATTTTCGACCGCTGGGGAGGCCTGATGTTCGAAAACGAAAACTTCCCGCCCAACCGGGAGGAACTGGGATGGGATGGCACCTTCCGCGGCCAACTGATGGACCCCGGGGTGTACACTTACATGGCGATCCTGGAGCTGGCCTCCGGAGCGCGGCAAACGATCGGCGGGCACGTCTTGCTGATGCAGTAAATTAAATGCTACCCCTCCTCTTCTTCGTCAAGGAATGGCTCATCCGTAATGTGGATGGGCCGGTTGATGCTTTCCTGAAGGGAGATAAACGTTTCGGTGCGCTGTATGCCGTTGATCTTCTGCACCTTATCATGCAGGACATCCCGCAGGTGCTTGGTATCCCGGCAAACGATGGTCGCAAAAATGGAATACAATCCGGTGGTGTAGTGAGCCGCTACCACCTCCGGGATTTTGGCAAGTTCCCTGGCCACGTCCTCGTAGAGCGAGCTTTTATCGAGGTAAATACCCAGGAAGGCAGAAATATCGTAACCTAACTTACTGGGGTCAACCGCCAGATGATACCCTTTGACAATGCCTGCATCTTCCAGTTTTTTCATGCGCACATGAATGGTACCACCAGATACAAAGAGTTGTTTGGCGATGTCGGTATACGGTTTCTTGGCGTTCCGCATCAGGATAGACAGGATTTTTCTGTCAAGGTCGTCAATTTCAGTTCCTTTAGCCATGTATTATCATTTCTTCAGCGACTGGGAGAATTATTTGAAGTGCGCTCAAAATAAACGAATATTCCTGAATTAAATTAACATTCTTCAAATAACTGTTCGTTTACGAACTAATTCGTCATGCACGAAACATCTGCCCGTTTTTTAGCTTCTAACCATTGTGTGCCGCGCGCCAAAAGAACGGCTGCTGATTTTGCTAAGTGATTCTCAAGGTCAGCTCAAAATAATTGGTACTTTTGCGAATAAACCTTTGGATGACTATGAACTCTATGCGAATTTCCAACTCCTTCATGCTCTGTATCGGCCTGATACTGCTGATGGCCTCCTGTGCAGAGGAGCCGCAAAATATTCAGGAACTTTTGCCTGGCAGGTGGGAATTGCAACAGGCGACCCGCAACGGCGAGCCGACCCGTTCTCTGGCAGATCTTTACTACGAATTTGACGCCGATGGCACCATGCGGACCAACCTGCCGGTTGCGAAGGGCGAGAGTGCTTATCAAATCTCGGGGCAAAGCATTGAGCAAAACCAGGATGGCAATATCATCGCCTATTCTGTTGCTTCCATAACGGACAGTACGCTTGTCCTGCAAACTGAACTTCGAAATACGCCCTTCCAATTCAACCTGCAGCGGGCGATCCCTAACCAAGAATAGAAGACCGCTATGGCCTCATTAAAGGTGATTGTTGCCTCTCTCAATCCGGTAAAGCAGGCCGCTGCCCGGCAAGCCTTCGAGCAGGCCTTTCCGGATTTGGCTATTGCCATCACCGGAGTGGAGGTCCCCTCGGGGGTGCGGGACCAGCCTATGACAGACGCTGAGACGCTGCTCGGTGCCCGGCAAAGAGCGCAGCGGGCACAGCAGGAACAACCACATGCCGACTTTTGGGTGGGCCTGGAGGGCGGCGTAGCCGATGCGCAGGGTTTAGGGCTTCAGGCCTTTGGCTGGATGTGTGTCCGCACGGACAGCCGGGAATACAGTGCCCGAAGCGCCAGTTTCCCGCTCCCACGGGCGGCGGTCGCAGCTATCGAAGGCGGCGAAGAGCTGGGGCCGGTCATGGACGGGCTTTTTAAGGAACACAACACCAAACACAAAGGTGGCGCGGTAGGCCTGCTCACCAACGGGCTCGTCAGCCGGGAAGCCCTGTATATCCAACCGCTGATTTTTGCCCTTATCCCCTTTATGCACGAGCCCTTGTTCTGATAGCCGCTATCCGCTGCAGCCGCATCCGGTGGTGCCGTTGCAGCAAAACCGGGTAAAAATTGCCCAAAAGATTGATAGCCAGGCACAACCCACCCAGTACTGGCTGTACGAAAAATACGATATAGATCCCAACCACACTCAGGATCACAAAAGGGAGCAAGTGCCCGAATTCTGACTTTTGAGATTGCTCTGCAAGATGCGCCAGCCCATCAGCCCGCCCATTAAAATACCGTTGCTGCTGAGCTTTGTTGCGCCACAGCGTAGCCAAAAGCACCTTCCGAAAACGCTCCACTCCAAAGGCCTGATAAAACCATTTCAGCTGAGCAGGATTGGCAATCTCATAGTAACGGGCAGGCAGCAACCGGTGGGTAGGCAGCGCAAAGCCGGCAAATGCAAATATGCCGGTTATAAACATGTTGATCACCCACGCCAGAAAAATTGCCGGCCAAAAGCCAATATCCGAATAGTAATCCATCCCCGATAACAGCCCGAATGACTGAAAGACTAAAAATATGGAGGCCAGAATTAGCAGGATCTGCTTCGGCAACTGCTGTAAGGTAGGTTTGGATGGCATAAACGGCTTATTTTCAAAGCATGGCTATTGGTTGGTTACCAAAATACAACTTTTCCTTTTTTACGGTTTTTTATTTACAGCCTGTGCTTCATTCGGGCGCTCAAAAGCACCAATTACGAACGCCGGGCTGACATTCACTTGTTTTTCCCGCCCATGGACTGGCGGAACTGCAATCTTTATTGTAAGTTGTAAGACTCAAATGCTATACCATGAAAAAGTTTATCCTAACCATGATCACCAGCCTGTGCTTTACGCTCGGGCTCTTCGCGATAGACGCAAGTGTCTCCTTTGCGACCTTCAAGACGCCGGATAATCCTTACATCGAAGTTTACCTGCACATTGCCGGGCAAACAGTGGCCTTCAAAGAGATGCCCGACAGCATGTACCAGGCGAATGTGGAAGTGGTGATCCTCTTCAAGCAGGGGGAGGAGATTGTCAAGTTTGACAAGTACGCCCTCAACAGCCCGCTGACCAAAAACCGCATTGACTTCATTGACCTCAAGCGGTTTGCCCTTGAGCCGGGAGATTATAACCTTGTTGTCGCCGTTTCTGACCTGAACGAGGAGGGCAATGCCAAAGAGTACAATACTGACTTCAACATTGGCTTCCCGGAAACAGAAATATGCCAGTCGGGGCTTACCTTGCTTTCCAGCTATTCAAAAGCCGAGCCCGGGCAAAACAACATGTTCATCAAGAACGGCATCAAAATGGAGCCCCTGCCCTTCAACTTCTACAGCCGGCATGCTTCCCGCCTGATTTTTTACAATGAGGTTTACAATTCGGAGCAAGCCCTGGGCGAAGATTACCTGGTTAGCTACGCAGTAGAACCCGCCAACAAAGAAAATGCCAAGCCGATCATGATCGGGCATAAACGGCAGAAACCCGCCCCCATTGTCCCCGTGCTCATTGGCATGGACATCACCGAGCTGCCCTCCGGCAATTACAACCTGATTGTGGAAGTGCGCGACCGCACCAAAGGGCTCCTGAGCAGCAAGACTGTATTTTTTCAGCGCAGCAACCCATTCCTGGAGGAGGCACCAATTGAAATGGTGGACTTCGACGTGAAGGAAGAGTTCGTTCAGTTGCTGGATGCGGAAGAGCTGGAGTATAGCTTACGCGCCCTGACGCCAAAGATGCCACAAAACGATGTGGAGTCCGTGAATACCATGATCAAATCAGAAAACCTGGAAGCACAACGGCTATACCTGTTCAGCTACTGGGCCGGGCAGGCACCCAACAATCCGAAGGCGGCTTACGATAAGTATATGGAGATCGCTGCAGCAGTCGATAAAATGTACGACAGCGGCTTCCGCCACGGCTTTGAAACCGACCGCGGCTACTACTACCTCAAATACGGCCAGCCGGATGACATGGAAATGCGCGATCAGGAACCTTCTGCCCCACCCTACGAGATCTGGACCTACTACGAATTTCCGGCCACCAATCAGAACAACGTCAAGTTTGTTTTCTATAACCCGTCCCTTTCTCCGGGCGACTACGTATTGCTCCACTCCACTGCCATTGGTGAGCGCAGCAACCCGGGCTGGCTCAGGGAGCTTTACCGCGATGCGCCGGCCAACGAGCTCAACGGCAATGACCCCTTCGGCGGCACCGATGTGATGGACAACTTCAACCGCAATGCCAGCCGGGTATTCCGGGACTACTAATGTACGGGATGCAGTATGCCCCCCGGAAACCTGTGCCGCACCTAAGCGGTACAGGTTTTCTTTTTATACGCAATACGAATTGGTTTGCGACATCGACCCGTGACGAAGCGTAGCTTGTCAGGGCAGGCGCAAACCAATTCCCTGCGTAAATGCTGACCTGTCTGCCGAAGTACCGACACGAAGGCAGGCATTGAGTAGGTTTGCTGCTCCGATCTTTATCGGAGACCACTTAATCGTCAGTATACTCCCGGGAAAAGGTGACAATCATAGGCGTTGAACCGCCAAAGCCATCCGCCACATAAAAAGTGAGCTGCATTTCCGAGGACCGGATGTAGTTAATCGCGCCCGGGCTCCCGCCCCATACGCTGGAATACAGGTATATATTTTGCCCTTCAATAGAGTACGTCTGCTGCTCCGTGCCCGCCGGGCTGTAGACAGAGACCTGCCCATTACTATAAAAGGAATACACATACTCCGAAAGGTCGGTCCCGTACTGCCCAGCCAAATCGGACAGCGACTGCCCATTCATCACGATATCCTCCACCGCCCAGTCACCGAGAATGAGCTCCTGAAAAGCAGGCGCAGGCTTAGTCGTCGCAGGCTTGCCCTGACCGGTAGACGCTATTTCCGAAGAAGGCATCTGCTGCCCGCTTTCCGGTGACTGATAAGCCGATTCATTGATGTAGACCTCGTCTTCGGGCAGCAGATTCCCGATGACGCCCAAAAGGATGAAAAACAAGGCAAAACCTCCAATCCATTTCAACAGGGTTCCTCCCCAGTTGCGCTTTTGTTTTGGGGGTGCTGCTGCTGTTGTACCTCCACGGGTGGTGGTAGCTTGGGCGTAGGCTGTCTCTCGCTGGGCGGCGGGCACAGGATTTTTGAGCCGCTGCCGGCAAACCCGGATCAGGTCTTCCAGCTTGGGGTCATCGCCGTGTTGGGCCGCTTCGTTGAAGTACTGTAGGGCCAGTCGGTAATTGTCGCGCGCCATCGCCGCTTTGCCGTTGTTGAGGCTCCGCACAAAGGCGATCCCGTTGGTGCAAAGGTTGATCTGCTCTTCCACGTAGGTATAGTCTGGTGCAAAGCCCGCCATGAAGTACAGCAGGCTTTCCCGGTATTTTTCCCGGGCGCCCTCCATTTCCTCTTTTTGGAAAAGGCTTTCCGCTTCATCGACAAGCGCCTGATACTTTTCCTGAATGCCTTCGCGCTCTGCATCTTTTTGCGCAAGTTGTTCCAGCACCTTGCGGCGGTCTTCCTGCTGCGCCTCCAGGGCATCCAGGCGTTTTTGGGCAGCTTCCAGGTACTTGCCCTTCCCGACATACTGTTTGAGGTAATTGCGGTAGGCCAGCTCATTGTCTTTTTGCCGGGCACTGTCCCAGATGGCGTCCTCTCTTAAAACCAGGAGCTGCTGACTGGCACGCCGGGCAAACTTCCCGCCCGGATAGTCGTTGAGATAGGTTTCATAGGCGGTGGCAGTCCCTTCCTGCTCTACTTTTGCCCATAGCTCATCCTCGCTCACTTTGAGGTGGAAGATAAACTCTCCGCCCCGGTCCATGGAGTTCTGCAACCGCCCGTCAATTGGTACCTGCTGGGACAGTTTGGGGATATGCTCCTTGACGTACTGCACCAGCGCAGTCGTATTCAGGGCAGGCACGGTATTGTCGCGCAGCCGGCTGATCAGCAAGTCGGCGAAGGGGCTGTGCTGCCCCGGCGCGCCATCCGAAACCACCTCCAAACGGCCGGAGCAAATGACCCGGCGCGAAGGGAAGTGCTCATCCACGGATGCGTTGCGCGTACTGGTCAGCAGCGAGCCCGAGAAGCAGGAGTCCACGATCAGCAGGATGTGCTGCCCCTCCAGCGCATTGACCCGCTTCAGGATATTGGCATTGGAAATGTAGGTTTCTTCAGCCCCCTTACGGGCATCCTGTGGCACCCAGTAACCTTCATCAAAATCCTGATCGAAGTAGCCGTGGCCGGAGTAGTAGATAATCAGGCTGTCATGCGGGCCCATGCCGCGCTTCAGCTCCCGGAGCACATGGTATATGCCGCCCTCGCAGGCCTCCTCATTAAAGAGTTTACGGACATCGCCCTCTTCAAACTGATACTGCTGGCAGAGAACATTAGCGAAGGTTCGGGCATCACGCACGGCATTGTGCAGCGCCGGCCAGTGCGCATAGTTATCGATGCCAACTACTAAAAGGTGGTTTTTCCCTTTGGCGGGATCAAATGCAGGTATGGCGGATTCCAGGTCTAGCCCTCGGTTGCCCATGGTCTTTGGGTTTTAGCGTTGTACCCTGAAAGATAAGGATTTCCGGTGACAAATGTGCTGCAGGGGTTTGGGTGTGTGTATAACAGATTGCACAAAACAGAAAGGCAACCCTCTGCATTTAAGCGCTATGGCTGCTGGGGTAGAGCTTCCCGCTCTGCTTCAGCTTATCCAGGAAAGGTAAACAGCAAATGCTGCCAGGCTATTCAAAAAGTGCAATCTGTTATGCACACGGTTTGGGTAGGGGGAGTGGGGTTTTCGCAAAGTACGCAAAGCCAGAGCACACACCCCCGCTTACCGAACTTTGCGCTTCTCTTTGCGCTCGTTGCGTGAAACCTGCTTACTTTCCCAGGGCTGATTCCCGCAACCGCTGCAGGAAAGGGGAAGCAAAAATAAAGTCCTGCAGGATCTCATTATCGCTTTCCAGGACTTCACCCCGGTGCCCGCGCCAGGCAATTTCACCATTATAGAGCAGAATGATGTTCTCGCCGATCTCCATCACCGAGTTCATATCGTGGGTGTTGATGACCGTGGTGATATTCTTCTCTTTGGTGATGTCCAGGATCAGCTCATCGATTACAATGGACGTTTTGGGGTCAAGCCCAGAGTTCGGCTCATCGCAGAAAAGGTAGCGCGGATTAAGCACAATGGCCCGGGCAATGCCCACCCGCTTTTGCATCCCCCCGCTGATTTCAGAAGGGAAGCTATCGTTTACGCCCGGGAGGCTTACCCGTTCGAGGCAGGAGTCCACCTGTTTACGTTTCTCCTTGTAAGTCATATTGGTGAACATATCAAGCGGGAAACGGATGTTTTCCTCAACTGTCATCGAGTCAAACAAAGCCGAGGCCTGAAACAGCATGCCCACCTGCATACGTACGGTACGTATTTCTTTCTTATTCAGGCCGAAAAAGTTAGTATCATCGTACCAGACTTCTCCGGAAGTGGGCTGCAGCAGACCAACCAGCAACTTGAGCAGTACAGTCTTACCCGCACCACTGCGCCCGATAATCAGATTGGTCTTACCCTTGTAAAACTCCGTGGAAATGCCTTTGAGCACTTCCTTTTCGTCAAAGGACTTGAAGATATCTTTCGTTCGGATCATAAGCCTTGCTTAACTCGTAAGGATGACAGCCAGGAGATAATCGGCCACCAAAATTAATATATCACTGAACACCACGGCATTGGTACTGGCCTGCCCCAACTCGATGCTGCCCCCGCGCACGTGATACCCCTGATAGCAGGACACCGTGGTGAGGATGAAAGCAAAGACCACTGCTTTGATAAACATCATGGTGACGTTGAACGGGTCGAAGAAAGACCGCAGCCCTTTGATGTAATCTGCATCTGCCATAACGCCCGTAGGGACTGAAGCCAGGTACCCGCCAATAATACTGATGAAAGCGCCGACCGCCACCAGCATCGGGATCACCACCAGAGCGGCGATCACTTTGGGCAGGATCAGGTATGCTGCCGTATTGACGCCCATGATTTCCATCGCATCGATGTGCTCCTTCTGCCGCATACCCCCAATCTCAGAAGCGATATTAGACCCCACCTTGCCCGCCAGTACCAGACAGGTAAAAGTCGGTGCCAGCTCAATGATCGTCATATCCCGCACCACATAACCGATGTAGTAGACCGGCACAAGCGTCCCATCCAGCTGATAGGAAAACTGCACTGCGGTCACCGCACCGATGAAGATGGCAATCAGCCCCACAATAAACAGGGAACCGATACCGATATCATTCATCTGCCGCATCGTCTCCTTGTAATACATCGAGACTTTCTCAGGCCGGGAGATGGCCGTACCGAGCATCATCACATAGCGGCCAAAATGGTAGAGTATATTCTTTAAAAACATGAGCCTTATTATAAAAGACGGAAACAAAATAAGTTAGACCGTTTGAGGTTTTGCGAAATTTTATAAGCAACTGAAAAGTTGGAAGTTGCGTTAAAATTTAGCAAAACCCAAAGAGAAAACGGTCTGGCTTATTGCCGTCAAACTACTAAGTCTTGTGCAACTTCACCGCGCAAATGTAGAAGCTTTATCCCAAAAATGGGCAGCTTCCTGCCTTTAATTAGGCAAACGCTGCTTTTTGCATACCCGCACAAACAATACGTTGCTTCTATTCGTTGCTCCCATTATGGACCAACGCCCCACACTCCTACTGACCGGCGCCACCAAAGGCATCGGCCGAGCTATTGCCGAGCGCTTTGCGCCTCACTGCGCCCGTATGGCGCTCATTGCCCGCACTGCCGCTGACCTTCAATCGGTCCGGCAGGAACTGCAAACCATCGCCCCGGAATGCCGCATTGACGTATTCCCCTGCGACCTTGCAGATGCAGAAGCCGTACAGGGCCTCTGCCAGACCCTGAAGTCCGGCTACGAAACCATTGACATGCTCATCAACAACGCTGGCGCCTATCTGCCCGGCACCTTGCTGGAAGAACCCGACGGCGCCCTGCAGCAAATGATGGCCGTCAACCTCTATGCCCCCTATCACCTGAGCAGGGCCTTGTGGCCTCAAATGCCCCGGGGCAGCCAAATCTTCAACATTGCCTCCGTAGCCAGCCGGGAAGGTTATATTGGCAAAGGCTCCTACAGCATCACCAAAGCCGCCCTGCTGTCTTTCCACCACAGCCTGCGCCACGAGCTCAAAGACAAAGGCATACGGGCTACCGCCATATTGCCGGGCCCCACCTGGTCCGACTCCTGGGCCGGGGCAGATCTGCCGGAAGGCCGCCTGCTGCAGGCCGCTGAGGTAGCCAAGGCGATTTGGAACGCCTGGCAAATGCCGCCCAATGCCGTTATTGAAGAAATCACCATCCGCCCGCAACTGGGCGATTTGTAAAATACGAACGATATGAAAAACATCATCATCACCGGTGCCAGCCGGGGCATCGGGCGCGACACCGCCCTGCAACTGGCCCAGGGCGGCCACCGCGTCCTCGCCCTGTCCCGCAACGAAGCCGCCCTGAAGGCACTGCAACAGGAAGCCGGCGATAACCTCCACTACCTCGCCTACGACATCACCTCCCCGGATGCCCGCCCCCTGCTCGAGATCGTCGAGCCCTGGGGCACCGTAGATGCCCTCATCAACAACGCCGGCTACCTCCTCAACAAGCCCTTCCACGAAACCACCGGCACCGACTGGGAAACCGTCATGGGCGTCAACTTCCACGGGCCCGTTCGCCTGCTCCAAATGCTGCGCCCCTTCCTGCAAGCCGCAGAAAAAGCCCACGTCCTCAACATCGGCAGCATGGGCGGCTATCAGGGCAGTTCCAAATTCCCGGGACTGCTGGCCTACAGCGTCAGCAAAGCTGCCATCGCCACCCTCACCGAATGCCTGGCCGAAGAATGGAAGGAATCCGGCGTAGCAGTTAATTGCCTCGCTCTCGGCGCCGTGCAGACCGAAATGCTGGCGGCCGCCTTCCCCGGCATGCAAGCCCCGGTCAGCAGCACGCAAATGGGCAGCTTTCTGAGCTACTTCGCCCTGCAGGGGCACCACTTTTTTAATGGTAAGGTGCTGCCGGTTTCGGTGTCTACGCCTTAGATTTTTTAAACACATAGGCACATAGAAGTAGTACATTGCTATATGTCCTATGTCCCTATGTGTTTCCCATACCCAAAGACGCCGCCCGCCCCCGCGTACGCTCCTAATAATGCGCTACAGAGGCACCATTTTTAATGAGCAGGTGCTGTCTACGCCTTAGTTTTTTTTAACACATAGGCACATAGAGCACATAGAAGTAAGTACATTGCTATGTGTCCTATGCCCCTATGTGTTTCCTATACCCAAAGACGCCGCCCGCCCCCGCGTACGCTCCTAATAATGCGCTACAGAGGCACCATTTTTAATGAGCAGGTGCTGTCTACGCCTTAGATTTTTTAAAC
>JANSXW010000071.1 GCA_024742755.1 bacterium
ATAAACCGCTTACATGTCTTTGAAACAGCGAATTATCCCCGTTAATATCGAGGACCAAATGAAGTCGGCCTACATCGATTACTCTATGTCAGTAATCGTTTCCCGGGCGCTTCCGGATGTACGGGACGGCCTCAAGCCGGTACACCGACGGGTCCTCTACGGTATGTCAGATTTAGGGCTCACTTACAACAAAAGTTATAAAAAGTCGGCACGTATCGTTGGAGAGGTGCTGGGTAAATACCACCCGCACGGCGACTCCTCCGTATACGATACGATGGTCCGTATGGCACAGCACTGGTCCCTGCGCTACCCGCTGGTAGATGGTCAGGGCAACTTTGGCTCTATGGACGGCGACAGCCCTGCCGCTATGCGTTACACCGAGGCCCGCCTGGAGCGGATCTCGGATGAGATGCTGGCCGATATCGGCAAGGAAACCGTTGATTTCGCCTTCAACTTCGATGATACGCTGAAGGAACCAACGGTACTGCCTGCCAGAATCCCTAACCTGCTGGTCAACGGCGCCTCCGGTATCGCCGTAGGTATGGCGACCAACATGCTGCCGCACAACCTCACGGAAGTTGTGAATGGCATCGTGGCACAAATCGCCAACCCGGATATTACCATTGAAGAATTGATGCAGTACATCAAAGCGCCGGACTTCCCAACCGGTGGTATCATATATGGCACAAGTGGGGTCCGGGAGGCTTTCGAAACCGGCCGCGGCAGGGTCGTGGTCCGGGGACGGGCAGAAATTCAGGTGGCTGATAACGGCAGGGAAACCATCGTGGTTACAGAAATTCCCTATCAGGTCAATAAAGCAAATCTCGTCGCCAAAATCGCCGAGCTGGTCAACGACAAGAAAATCATTGGCATCAGCGATATCCGGGATGAGTCTGACCGTGATGGCCTGCGGATCGTAGTGGATGTAAAGCGGGATGCGATGGCCAGCGTAGTGCTGAGCATGCTGTACAAGTACACGGCCCTGCAGACTTCCTACGGCGTGAATAACGTGGCCCTCGTCAACGGGCGGCCTGAGCTGCTCAACCTGAAAGAGATTATCGCGGAGTTTATCAAGTTCCGCATTGAGGTTATTGTGCGGCGTACGCAGTATGACCTCCGCAAAGCGATTGCCCGGGCCCATATCCTGGTGGGTTTGCTTATCGCGCTGGACTACATCGATATGGTCATCGACCTCATCCGTGGTTCCGCAACGCCGGAGGATGCCCGCAATGGCTTGATGGAAGGGGCCTTCATCGATGATAGAGATAAGTTCTGGAAGCAGTTTGGCCCGCTGATTGAGCAGGCGGATACCGATGAATATCCGAGAGAAGAGGGCAATGCGCTTTCTGAAGCGCAGGCGCGCGCCATCCTTGATATGCGCCTTCAGAAGCTGACGGGCCTGGAACGCGACAAGGTCAAAGAGGAGTACGATGAACTGCAGGAGCGCATTGCATACCTGAAGTCCATTCTGGAAAGCGAGGAACTGCAGCGCGAAATTGCCGCAGAAGAGCTACAGGAAATCAAAGAAAAATACGGTGACGAACGCCGCACCGATATCACAGCTGCTGATGGAGAAATCAGTATTGAAGACCTGATTGCCAATGAAGAGGTCGTGGTTACGATCTCCAATTTGGGCTACATCAAGCGGACACCGGTATCCGAGTACCGCAAGCAAAGCCGTGGCGGGCGTGGCTCCCGTGGCAGTAAGACCCGGGACGCGGATTTCGTAGAGCACCTGTTCATTGCCAGCACCCACAATTACCTGCTGCTCTTCACAGAGTCCGGGCGTTGCCATTGGCTGCGGGTCTACGAAATACCGGAAGCTTCGAAGACCTCAAGCGGGCGGGTGATTCAGAATATACTGGCCATTCCTAAAGACGATCGCGTCAAGGCTTACATCAACATTCAGGACCTGACGGATGAGGAATTCATCAACAACAACAATATCGTCTTCTGCACCCGTAATGGCCTGATTAAGAAGACCCTGGTCGAAGCCTATTCCCGTCCGCGGGCAGGCGGTATCAATGCCATCACCATCAATGAAGGCGATCAGCTGATTGAAGCGAAACTGACCAATGGGAATCAGGAAGTGTTTATCGCCAGCCGCTCCGGACGGGCGATCCGTTTCGAGGAGTCCAAAGTGCGCGCTATGGGGCGTACTGCTGCCGGCGTACGGGGCATTAGCCTGAATGACGATGGCAAAGACATTGCAGTAGGCATGGTCATCATCGACCCGGAAGAAGCCGAAACGGCCATCATGGTCCTTTCTGAAAAAGGCATGGGCAAGCGGACGCTGTACAGCGATTACCGTCTGACCAACCGCGGCGGTAAGGGCGTTAAGAACATGCAGGTTACCGATAAGACCGGTGGCGTATTCTCCATCAAAGCGGTTAGTGAAGACAGCGATCTGATGATCACCACCCGCGATGGCATCGTCATCCGGATGGCGGTCAGTGATATCCGGGTGATGGGCCGGGCCACGCAGGGCGTTCGCCTGATCAAACTGGGCAAAAACGATGAAATGGCCGATATCGCCGTCATTCACAAATCAGAAGATGAGGACGAGCCCACGACGCTCCCGGCATCCGATGAAGAGGAATAGGAAGCGGTTTTAACATTTTGTAAATACCGATTCTTTCCTGAAATTCGTCTAATAGAGTGAAAAATGGGGGATTTTGGGGTCTTTTTTGATCTTGTGCCCCGTTTTTCGGGTTATTTGAATACAAACCAAAAATGAAAATTGCATACAACATGAAAAAACTGATCTTAGCACTGGCTGCCGTATTAATGGTATTTGCAGTACAGGCACAGGACGGTAAGAAGGCGGTTCGTAAAGCATCAAGTGCTCTGGGTGCTTTTAACCTGGACCCTACCAACAACAAGGAAAAGCTGCAGGAAGCTGTCGACCTCATCGAGGAAGGTGTTTCAGATCCGGAAACATCCAAAGAAGCTAAGACTTTCCTGACCAAAGGCGAGATCTACAACGAAATTGCCAATCAGTATCTGATTGCAAGTCAGCTGGGAGATACGATGGCCGCGAAAAAACTTCCACAAATTGACGATCCTGCTATGATCGCTGCCGAAGCCTTCCTCAAGGCTTATGAGCTGGCCGAGAAAAAATGGGAAACCAAAGATGCTACCAAAGGCATGGCACAGGCACAGGGCCACCTCTCCAACAGTGGCGTGATGGCTTTCCAGGATGAGCAAAACTATGAGAAGGCTTACAACGACTTCAAAATGGTGCTCGACCTGCACAAGGTCCTGACGGATGAAAATGAAGACAGCAACCTGAAAAGCGAGGACGACTACCTCAATCAGCTGTACATCACCGGGCTTTCTGCGATCAATGCCAACAAAATGGACGCAGCCAAGAACTACTTTGATCAGCTTTACGAGAAGAAGTACGACAAGCCGGTTATTTACGAATCACTGTACAAGATCACCGCAACGGATGAGTCCAAAATGGAGGATGCCTATGCTTACCTCGAAGAGGGCCGTAAGCTTTTCCCGGACGATGTATCCCTGCTTTTTGCGGAAATCAACCACTTCCTCCGTATTGGTAAGCTGGACGTGCTGATCACCAAGCTGGAAACCGCAATTGAGAAAGAGCCGGACAACGTCTCTCTTTACTCCACCCTGGGCAACGTTTATGACAACCTGTATCAGAAGGCACTAAAAGCCAACGACGAAGCAGCCGCAAAGGAGAACTTCGACAGTGCAATGAAGTACTATCAGCAGGCGGTAGACAAGGACGCCGATTACGTTGATGCAATCTACAGCATCGGCGCCCTGTACTACAACAAGGCAGCAGTCATGACGCAGGACCTCAACAAGTACGCTGATGACTACTCCAAGGAGGGTCTGAAGAAGTACGAAGAGCTCAAAAAGAATATCTTCGAGGAGTTTGACAACGCCCTGCCATTCTTCCAGAAAGCGGAGGCGATCAACCCAAGCGACTTGAACACGCTGATTGCCCTCAAGGAAATCTACGCACGTAAGGATGACCTGGAGAAGTCCAATGTCTTCAAGGAGCGTATCGACCGCATTCAGGCGGGCGAGACGATCGAAGATGCCTACTTTGACAAGTAAGCCAGTCTGAATAGATAAGCAAAAATGCCCGGGCAGCGCTGTTGTCCGGGCATTTTTTATATACCCTTTTGCTGGTCAATGCCCCGAATCACCCGGCAGGGGTTCCCCGCAGCAAAGCTGTCCGCCGGAATGTCACGGGTAACAACGCTCCCTGCGCCAATCACTGCCCGGTCGCCAATCCTCACGCCGGGGCACACAATGACGCCACCGCCCAGCCACACATCATCACCGATACGGATTGGCTTGGCATACTCTTTTCCAATGCTTCGGGCTTCCGCGTTCAATGGGTGCGTAGCCGTATAAAGCTGCACGTTGGGCGCGCACATGACCCGGCTGCCAATGTACACCGGCGCCACATCCAGCACTACGCAGTTGAAATTGAAGAAGACCCGCTCGCCGGCATAAATATTATAGCCGTAGTCGCAGTAAAACGGCGGCTCAATCCATATATCCGGCTGACTGTTGGGCAGCAGTTGGCTCAGGATTTCCTGACGCTTATCTTTTTCGTCATCCCCGGTCTCATTCAGGGCTTTAAACAGGAGGCGGGCCGTACGCCGCTCCGCAGTAAGCTCCGGATCAAGCGGGGCGTACATCTCCCCGGCGATCATTTTCTCCTTTTCTGTAGGCATGGTGTAAAAAATGAGGAAGTGAAAGAATTCGGCAGACGCTATTGCCTGATATTTTTTACCTTGCGCAATCTCTGAAAATTTTTATTGTAATCATTAACACAGTTCGATAATCATGAAGCGTCCAGTTCGGGTTTTTAAATTTGGAGGATCCTCGCTCAAAGATGCAGCGGCTATTCAAAATGTGGCTAACATCCTTCGTGATTTCAAAGACGAAAACCTGGTGATTGTGGTTTCGGCCATGGGCAAAACCACCAATGCCATGGAAACCGTAGTCGAAGCCCATGCCGCTCAAAATGGCAAGGCCTTTGATCTGCTCAACGAAATCAAAGCCCAGCATTACCGGATTATGGACCACCTTTTCCCTTCTCAAAGTGAGGAGGTTTATGCCGCTGTCAATGATGTGTTCGTAGAAGTGGAATGGGTGCTGGAAGAGCCGCCGCATGACAATTACGACTACATGTACGATCAGATCGTATCGATTGGCGAACTGGTTTCCTCCAAAATTGTGAGTGCCTTCCTGAATCAGATGGAATTGCCGACCGCCTGGCTCGATGCAAGAGATGTGATCCTGACCGACGACATCTTCCGGGAAGGCTGGGTTCAGTGGGAAGAAACGCAGGAACGCGCCACAAAACTGGTGACGCCACTGCTGGAAAAGCCCGGCTTCGTCCTGACACAGGGCTTCATAGGCAGTACCACTGAAAACTTTACCACCACCCTCGGACGGGAAGGCTCCGATTATACCGCAGCGATTTTCAGCTTTTGCATGGATGCCCAGGATATGACGATCTGGAAGGATGTCCCCGGCGTTTTAACAGCAGACCCCCGAAAGTTTGAGAATGTTACCCTCCTCGACCGCCTCTCCTACAAGGAAGCCATTGAGATGACGTACTACGGCGCCAAGGTCATCCACCCCAAAACCATCAAGCCGCTTCAGAACAAGAGCATCCCGCTGATGGTAAAATCCTACATCAACCCGGAAGGTGCCGGTACCTATATTTCCGATGAAGTAGAGGACAACTATCCGCCAATGGTCGCCATCGAAGGTGATCAGGTATTGCTGCAAATTAGCACTCGTGACTTTTCCTTTGTCGCAGAACACCACATCCGGGAACTGTTCAATATTATCGCCGATCTGCGCATTCAGGTGAATATGATGCAAAACTCAGCCATCAGTTTCAGTCTCTGCGTCAATGATGTGGACGACAAAGCCGACCGCTTCGCCCAGCGCATTGAACAGGACTTCAAAGTAATGATGGACCGCGGGCTGGAACTCATCACTGTTCGCCACCACCAACCTGCAATTATGGAAGAACTGCGGAAGGGCAAAATCGTCCTGCTGGAAGAACGCATTAAGGATACCACCATTCAAATGGTGGTGAAGGATGTGCCGGTCATGCGCCGTAAGGCTGTTCCTACGGAATAATTCATTTTTGACCCGTTGTAACAAAACCAACTGCATATGAAAACGCATCTTGCCTTATTGTCCCTGCTCACCCTACTAATATGCTCCTGCGGGCAAGGGCCTGTGGAAACGGCATCAGAAACACCAACAAGCCCCGAAGCCGCCAACCGGCCGGTAGGCAGTGCTTATGACAGCCTCCTTGCTCAGGAGCTGGGTGCGGATGACTATGGTATGAAGGTCTACGTGATGGCTTTCCTGTACCGGGGGGCTGCTACAGGACTGGATTCCCTTCAACGGGCGGAGCTGCAGCGTGCCCATCTCGATAATATAACCCGTATGGCAGAAGCCGGTGACCTGGTCCTGGCCGGGCCGTTTATGGATGGGCAGGACCTGCGGGGCATCTACGTATTTGACGTCAGAACGGTTGCGGAGGCAGAGGCGCTCACCAATACCGATCCGGCGATTAAGGCAGGGACGCTGCGCATGGAGCTCCGGCCCTGGTACGGTTCGGCAGCCTTGCTGAAAGTCAATGAGCTGCACGGGCAGGTGGCCAAGATTGATATTTGACCGCTCTAAAATATAGGCCCCAAAAAGTCTACCAACCCCTCTTTCCATTGTTGGTCCCCTAAAGGCTTGACCATCAGGGAATGCTTCACCGAGCGGCGGGTCAGCCCCATAGACTGATCACCGGAGATCATCATCCACACGCAGGGGTTGCTTACGAGCCGGAAGCCGTTGTCCAGGTAAAGCTGATGCTGGCTGGCGATCAAAACCAAAAAGTCAATCTGATGAGCCTTGCCCAGCGCTGTCAGCTGATCCAGCAGGTGACTGGCAATGCGCCGGCGCTGAAAGAGGGGGTCCACGCAAAGGTCCATCACTCCAAAAACCGGGTACACCTGCCCGGCATTATGCAGGAGGCGGTGCTCTACAGCCATGTGCGCCATCAAGCGTTCGTCCTGATAGCCGATATAGCGAAAATCAGGCAGCTGCCGGTAGAATGTCCGGTCCGGATAACCCGGGAATGCGGTTTTCAACAACTGCTGAATATGCTGATGCTGAAGGGAGGTCAGCGCGAATTCTTCCACCCGTTCCAACTCCATCCCTTCCGGTAAATTAGTAGTACTCACTTAATAATGATTTCAGTTCCTGCTCATCGAGCCTGCGGCGCAGCTCGCCCTCTACAGCAATAGATATTTGCCCGGTTTCTTCTGAAACGATAAATGCCGCTACATTCGCCCGCTCCGTGATCCCCACGGCGGCCCGGTGCCTCAGGCCCGCGCTGCTCGGCAGGTTGGGGTTTTCGGATACCGGCAGGACACAACTGGCAGATTGCAGCCGCCCATTGCTTACAATCACGGCGCCATCGTGCAGGGGGCTGTGCTTGTTGAAAATGCTTTCCAGCAGGGGCTCCGTAATATCCGCATCCATAGCCACGCCAGAGCTGACCAGCCCTTCCAGGTCAAGGTTGCCGGCCAGAACGATCAGGGCACCTGTTTTGCGTTTGCTCATGCGCACGATTGCGGAGCGCAGGGCACGCAATTGCCTTACCTTCTCCTCGGTGCTTTCCAGGTTCCGGTCCAGAATCCGGCCTAAAAAGTTGGAACGCTGCCGAAGGGTGGTATTGCCCAGAAACAACAAAAAGCGCCTCACCTCAGGCTGGAAAATGATAATAATAATGATGACCCCCACGCTCACAAACTGGTCTAAAACCGCCGAGAGCAGGTCCATTTCCAGCTGATTGACCAGCCACCATACCACATACAGGGTCAGGACCCCCACAAAGATATTGAAAGCAATATTGCCGCGCAGCAACTTGTAAATCTGGTACATGAGGTACCCGACAATGATGATGTCGAGCACATCCCAGATTCTAACCGGCAAAAAACCAATATCGAAGAGGTAAATCATGTACGCGGTTTATTCCTGCACGGGCGTTTTTAAGTGGTACAATAGAAACGCCATTATATCTGCTGCTGTTTCATCAAAGGGCTGTGCCTGCGGTACCGGATAAATGAGCGCCGGTGCTTTGCCGGTCTGCTGATACTGTAGCGCGGCACCCATCTTCCAGGTATGCACGGGCATTACAACATCACTGTTGAGGTGGGCGGCCAGCATCGTCGCCGGATATTGGTCAGCCGGTATTTTATGCACAGGCGAATAGGCGAAAATAGGGTCAAACTGTTTGGGGTCCTCAGGGGCTCCGAATTCGGGCAGCCACTTCCACCCGGACCCCAACTCCGGATAACGGAGCAGATCGTACAGCCCGTCAACGCCGGCAACGGCTCCAAAAAGATCGGGGCGTTGCGCCAGGCTTGCCATGGCTATCAGCCCGCCATGCCCTTCACCGTATACTCCAAGCCGGCTTGCTTTGGTATACTGATTGGCGATCAGGTATTCGGCCGCTGCCTGGAAATCGTCGAATGTATTTTGCTTGTATTCCCGTTGCCCGGCCCGGCGGAGCTTGGTGTTGAGCGCACTGCCTCCCCGGAGGGCGGGAATCGCACAAATGCCGCCCTGTCTTAGCATCAGTTGTGCCATCAGCCGTTCCTGTGCATCGTGCATTGGCGCAAAAGGGCCTGTCTGACGCCCGCCGCCGAAAATAATAGCCGGGTGCTGTCCATTGAGTTTCAGCTCTTTGGTATGGACCACATACATGCTGATTGGTGTCCCATCGTAGCTTTCCAACCGCACCAGGCGGGTCTCAAAATTGCCGGGCTTTAGGATCGTTACCGGGGTGTGGAAGGCGGTCATCCGTTCTGCTTCAAGGTCGAGGTGGTAGACCTGAGGCGGCTCCAGAATAGTGCCGTAGCTAATGAAAGCGTCCGGGGCATCGTACCGGCTGCTGATGTCCAGTATGTGGCCGTTTTCAGGCAGCTTTGGGCGTTTTAGCAGCTTTCCTTTCGTATCATATAACGCCATAGCGCTGCCGGTTTCGCCCAGGTAAACGGCCAGCAGGTTGCCGTTCACCCAATGTACGGATGACAGGGGGGAGGAGCCTCCCGGCAAAATGGTCTTCCAATAGTTAGGGGCAGGAAGGTCCGGATCGACCCGCACCAGGCGGCGGTTCGGAGCGTCCAGGTTGGTGATAAGGTAAAACCCGGAGGCATCGGCACCTGCCCATTCCAGTTGATGTTCCATGCCCTCGGCAATGGTCGTAAAGGCTGCGTCGGTTTCCCTGGCCGGCCGTCCATAGATCGCCTGATGCCCATCGGTGTCAGTGACCAGCAGTACAAGGTAGTCCTGCGCCGGGCTCAAGTGCACTTCAAACCGGAACCTGGGGTCGCTGCGGTCGGCATAAATGAGTTCGTCCTCTGATTGATCGGTACCCGGGCGATGATAGTAGACCTGCTGAAAAAGATAAGGCTCAGTGGCGCTGCCGGGGCGGGCGTAACGGCTGTAGAAAAATCCGCTGCCATACCATGTGATATTGCTATGGCGCACAAACTGCAGGGTGTCGGGCAGGAACTTCTCCTGCTGAAGGTCGAACAGGAGAATGTCTTCCCAATCAGAATGGGCCACGGACCGCTTTAGGGCGAGCAATGTACCATCCGGAGCGGGCATCAGGCTGGTAATCTCAGAGGAGGTTGGCCAGCCCAGGCTTTCCGGGTTGATCAGTTGTGCTTCCTGAGCATTCAGGCTGTCCCTCCTGAAAAGGCCTTTGCACACCCCGCGTTCTGACTTGACATAATAATAGGCACCGTTGATCAGCAGGGGCGGAGTGATTGCGGTATAATCTCTCAGCTGCGTGATTTCCTGCCTCAGCACTTCGCGCCCTGGCAACTGGTTGAGGAAAGCGCCCGTGATTTCTGACTGGGCAGCAGTCCATGCTTTCGTTTGCGCAGAATCAGGCTGCTCCAGCCATTGGTATGGCGCGGTCACCTTATAGCCTGAAAAATCATTGCGCTTCGTGGTATCCCTTGGCGTATCGGGGTAAGTAACCGGAATGTGCGGAAAGTCATAAGCCTTTTCCGGTGAGCCCGGTTGGCAGCCAAAGAGTAGCCATGCTGCGCAACATAAAAACAATAAGCCCGTATTTTTCATTAGGTTATATTTTTGGTTTGTCCCGTGTGTATTACAAATTGCACAAAACACAAAGGCACCCCTCTGCATTTAAGCCCTATGGCTGCTGGGGTAGAGCTTCCCGCTCTGCTCCAGCTTATCCAGGAAAAAGCGCAATTTGTTATGGACACGTTTGTCCCTACTACTTGACCCGAATCTCAATTAATGGCTATCTTGGGCGTTCCAGGCTCCGGTATAGCCACGGTGGCTTGTAATGGCCCCGCACCACGATTGAATCATTTGGGCTGAAGCGGCTATCCACAGCTGTTGCCTGACCGTTTTCTACCAACAAAATGGGTAGGAAAGCCCGATCCGTTGAACCATTTGCAACCGCATAAAAACTTCGTAGCATGCAAATTAAAGCATTTTTCGCCATCCTGCTGTTCTCCGGGCTGCTAATCAGCAATGCTTATGCTCAGGATGAGGTATTATACGATGAAAAAGCACGGCCTTATGTCCTGAACGCGGAAGGCAAGCGGGCCTACCTCATGGCCATTCCGGAAGGAGAAGCCGTAGGCCCTGACCATGCCGTGCTTGATGTGGAGGTGACGCCGCTGCCCGGTGCGACCGTCATCACTTCCGAAGATTTGCGCCGGGTTGCCGACCGAAAAGCCCAGCTTGCACAACAGGCTGCTGAAATTGCCCGGCAGCGGGCAGACGAGGCAAGAGACCATACCCTCTCCCTGCAGGAGCAACTGGATTCGGCGATGGCAAAACAGGGCAATGCCCAACTGATTCTGCAACTGGAGGAACGGCTGAAAAATGCCCGGGAAATCGAAACCATTGCCATCAGAGAGGCCCGAATGGCACAGCAGGAAGCAGCCAACGCCCGGCAGATTCGCGATAACCAAACCTACGTGGAAGCTTATCAGCGGGAGCAGGACCGGAAAAGGCTGGCACTGCAGGAGTTTGAAGGGGTAGACGTGATTTCCTCGGATTCCTACGAAAATGTGCTGCTTGACGATGATTACCGCCCCTTCGGGCATACCAATGAAGTGGTGCAGTTCCCGGAATACAACTGCGCCTTTGAGTTTGAAGGCGTCAACTCCAGCGGGAAGTACCAGGTCAGCCAGAAAGAAGAATTATTGTTTACCCATACCCCAACCGAACGGCTCCGGCCCGTGCTGAATGGCAAAGAGTACCTGACCTGCCGTGCTGCTTTCAATCAGCTCGGGGGCTACCGTTTTATCTCCATAGATTTCACCTTTGCCATGGACAATGCCCAACGCCTGTACGGCACGATCCAAAAAGGCTCCTTCCTGGTGATGATGACGCTCAATAATCAGTATGTCAAGCTCCTGGCCGGCAACAGCAGCAGTGGGGTGCTCAATGAAAAGACCGGCGAGCTGACTTACCGGGTCATCTATCCGATAGACCAAAGCCAGATCAATCTGCTCAAGCGTTTCGAACTGGATAAGATCATACTGGGGTGGAGCAGTGGCTACGAAGAATACGAAACTTACCACCCGGGCTTGTTTATGCATCAGATTCAATGCCTGGAGTCTCGTTGATTGGCTATATTTGCCCTCTGCAAAAAAAATACCACCACTAAGTTATGGACGTCAGAACCCGCGAAGAAGAACTGAAGGCTGTACAAATGCTTGGGCTGAAACTGCCTACCGATCCCCGTTGGGTCAATATGGCGGAGATGGAACTTGAGGAAATCCTTACCGACCACGCTTACTGCGAACAGAAGGCCGCCACTTCCTGCATCTCCCTGATTCAGGGCTATCCGGAGCATGAAGACCTGGTCCGGGAACTGGCACCCATCGTCACTGAGGAGTGGGGGCATTTCCGAATGGTCCTCAAAGAACTGGACAAGCGCGGGCTGAAGCTGGGGCGTCAGCGCAAAGACGAATACGTCAATAAACTACTCGCTTTTCATAAAAAAGGCGGCAGCCGGGAAGACCGCCTGCTGGACAAGCTGTTAACCTGTGCGCTCATTGAGGCCCGAAGCTGCGAGCGGTTCCGCCTGCTTTCCCTGAATATCCGGGAAGAAGAACTGAAAGAGT
This sequence comes from bacterium, assembly GCA_024742755.1. GTDB lineage: Bacteria > Bacteroidota > Bacteroidia > Chitinophagales > Saprospiraceae > Phaeodactylibacter. The sequence goes on from JANSXW010000071.1 coordinate 12,195, forward strand.
GGTACCACAAGTTTATGGTGGCAGAGGCCGGGCACTATCGCCTGTTCATCGATCTGGCCAAACAATATTGCGATGAACCCAAAGTCCGCGCCCGCTGGAAGGAGTTCCTTGAGCGCGAAGCGGAGATCATGGAAGAGCTGGACCTTCGGGGCGACCGCATGCATTAGACTGTGTTGGGAATTCGCTTTTGGAGCGAATGTAGTCAAATTTTATTCTGAACAAGGCGCGATGAGGGAGCCTAGCCTGAGCTAAGCGACTGAAGAGCAACGAAGTACAGGATGAAATTTGGCAAATGCAGCCCAAAGGGTGAAATCCCAACACAGTCTTAGCCATTATCTCTGCGCGGCAGATTTTCATTTCTCAGCGGATATGCTTATTATCGCTCTCCCTACCATTAGGCCAAAGCAGGAAATCCGGTGGCGGCGTTGCACAAGGGCCGCCATTGTGACGTTTCCTACCCGAAAACCGCACTGAAACCATTGATTCTGGCCAGCATGAGGCGTTAGCGCCCTGCCGGCCGGTCTGTGATCTGTGGTTTCAGCCCGTTCGTTCCATCTTAAAACCGCACTAATCTAACTTCATGCCGCAGCAAAACAAGACACAGCAGGACCCGCTTTGGTTCAAGGATGCCATTATTTACGAACTCCACATTAAAGCCTTCCAAGACAGCAATGCCGATGGTATCGGCGACTTCAACGGGCTGATCCAACGGCTGGACTATCTGCAGGACCTGGGCATAACCGCTATCTGGCTTTTGCCCTTTTATCCCTCACCGCAGCGGGACGGCGGCTACGATATATCAGATTATTACTCCATCAATCCCGACTACGGTACCGTCCGGCAGTTCAAAACCCTGCTGGATGAAGCCCATAAACGCGGGCTGAAGGTAATCACAGAGCTGGTCATCAACCACACTTCCGATCAGCACCCCTGGTTTCAGCGGGCACGGAAAGCACCGGCGGGCAGCCCTGAGCGTGACTACTACGTCTGGAGCGAAACCACCGACCGGTACAAAGATGTCCGGATCATTTTCCAGGATTTTGAAAAGTCTAACTGGACCTGGGACGATCAGGCACAAGCCTACTACTGGCACCGCTTCTACAGCCATCAGCCCGATCTGAACTTTGACAATCCGGCGGTGCAGGATGAAATCTTCAAGATGATCGATTTCTGGACGGACATGGGTGTGGACGGATTCCGCCTTGACGCCATTCCATACCTCTTTGAACGGGATGGGACCAACTGCGAAAACCTGCCGGAAACGCATGTTTTCCTGAAAAAACTCCGCGCCCACGTTGAAGCCCGCAACCCCAACGTCATGCTATTGGCGGAAGCCAACATGTGGCCCGAGGACTCCGCCTCTTACTTTGGTGAGGGGGACGAATGCCACATGAACTACCATTTTCCGATCATGCCCCGCATGTTCATGGCCATCAAGATGGAAGACCGTTATCCCATCATCGATATCATTGAGCAGACGCCGGAAATCCCGGAGAATTGCCAGTGGGGCATTTTCCTGCGCAACCACGATGAGCTGACCCTGGAAATGGTGACCGACGAAGAGCGGGACTACATGTACCGGGCCTACAACAAAGACTCTGCTTCCCGGATCAATCTGGGGATCCGCCACCGGCTGGCCCCACTGCTGGACAACAACCGGCAGAAAATCGAGCTGATGAATTCTCTGCTCCTCAGCCTGCCCGGCACGCCGGTCCTGTACTACGGCGATGAAATTGGCATGGGCGACAACGTCCACCTTGGCGACCGGGACGGGGTGCGCACCCCCATGCAGTGGAACGTGGACCGCAACGCCGGGTTTTCCAATACCCATCCGCATAAGCTCTACCTGCCCCTGATCAACGATCCGGAGTACCAGTATTCCACCATCAATGTAGAGGTGCAGCAAAACAACTCCTCCTCCCTGCTTTGGTGGATGCGGCGCATTATCAACGTGCGGCGGCGGTACAAAGCCTTCGGGCGTGGGGACATCAAATTCCTCTCCCCGGAAAATGCCAAAGTGCTGGCGTTTACCCGTTCTTTTGAAGATGAGCACCTGCTGGTGATTGCCAATCTCTCCCGGCATGCCCAGGCTGTTGATCTTGAGCTGCCTGAGTTTGAGCGCTATCAGCCTATCGAAACCTTTGGTCAGGCGCAGTTCCCGCCCATCACCCGCGGGCAGAACCGCTTCACCATTGGGCCATTTGGATACTACTGGTTTGAGCTGGAGCCCGCTTACCAAAATGGCCGCTCCAACGTAAAGATACCGGAGCTGCAGTGGAGCCCCGAGCAGTGGACGGACCTTATTCAGGACAAAAAGTACCATCCGGAATTGCGGGAAGTTGTGCGAAAATTCCTGAGCCGTACCCAAAAGTACAATATTGATGGGCGTAAGCTCGACAGTGTGGAAATCGTAAAGGTGGAGCCCCTGCGCTACGAGGGCGGCCGCTCCCTGCTGATGATCCTGCGCACCCACTACACAGAGGGTTTCCCCGAGATGTACTTCATGCCACTGGCCATGCGCAAGGGCGACTATCAGCGGCAGCCCAATGCCCCCGCAGCGAATCAGATACTGTGCTGTCTCACCGGCACGGAGCAGGAAGGCTATATTTTTGAAGCAGATGAAAGCACCGGTTTCCGGAACTACCTGCTGCGCTATCTGCTCGAGGGCAAAACGGAACTCCCCGAAGGCTTTAGCTTCCAGCTGAGCAACCGCCTGAATGGCGATACTTCCGATCAGCCGTTGCCGCCCGCCCGCGTTATTGCCACACAAAGCAACCACCGGGCCCTGGCCTTTGGCGATCAGTACTTTCTGAAGGTATTCCGCCGGTTGGAAGATACGCCCAACCCGGAACTGGAAATCAACAAATACGGGCACGATTCTGACTTGCCGGTACCAGGTTACCTGAGCCACTTTGAGTACCAGGATAAGAACAAGCACCCTTACATCCTTGCAGTACTCGAGCCCTACGTGGCCAATCAGGGCACCGCCTGGACTTACTTTTACGATAATGCCAGGCGCTTTCTGGAATACATCAGCGTAGAACGGGAGCACCTGCCGCCTTTGGACAATGGGATTCAGGCGCAGTTTTTTGGAGACATTCCCCTGACCCGTGCCCAGTTGCTGGGGCAAACCGTGGCGGCGTTTCACAAAGGGCTGACGGAGAATGACCTGCCCGACTTTCAGCCTGAGGCTTTCTCGCTTCATTACCAGCGCTCCTTGTTCTCCGCCTGGAATTCCCAACTGCGGTCCAGTTTCCAGCTGATGAACAAGTCCAACCGGATGCCCGACCACCAAAAGGCCATGCTGCTGGAGCATAAAAAACGGATCACCAACGAGCTCCGCCAGATTTACGACCACAAGCTGGATGCCGTGAAAATACGGGTACACGGCGATCTTCAGCTGGAAAAAGTCCTGTTTACGGGCAATTCCTTTGTGCTGTTCAATTTTGAAGGGGACCGGACCCGCAGTTTCAGCGAACTTCGGCTTCGGAAATCTCCGGTACGTGACCTGGCCAGCCTTTTGAGCTCGCTGTATTACGCAGCTCTGGGTGCCCTGATCACTCAAGTAAAGCCCGTACAGCCTAACGAAAGCGAACTCCTGGCCTACGCGGAAGCCTGGTACGATGCCATCCACAACGCCTTTCTGGAAGGGTATCTGCCCGTAGCCCGGGCTGCCGGCCTCCTCCCATCCTCTGATGAAGACTGGAAGCTGCTGATGCATACTTTCCAGCTGGAGCGGCATCTCTACGAGCTCGGCTTCGAACTGCGTCAGAACCGCGGGTGGGAAGCCATTCCTTACTGTGGGCTGCTGCGGCAAATTGATGTAAAAAGATAGGCAAAAAGCGCAGGTTTGAATCAAATGGTGTAACTTTATTGGCGATAGAGTTCCATTATTTTGTTGATGAAATTTTGCTATGCCAGACGAATTATTGCTTGGGCTCCTGTTTTTGCTCATCGGGCTGTTTGCCGGTGGATTGGGCGGCTGGCTGGCTGCCAGATTACGGTTTCAGCGCAATACGTTCTCTCAGGAGGACATTGACGCGCAGTACGTACACCGCAGCCTGTACCAACAGCTGGAGCAGCAGTCCGATGCGCAGCGGGAAGACCTCTTTGAGTTGCAGGAAGCCTACCGGCTGGCATCTGAAAAAGCCGCCCGCCTGGAGCAGTCCAATCTGCAGCTGGAAGATACCCTGCGCCATCAAAAGGAGGAATCCGTGCAGTTGCAGCAGCGCTTCCATGCTGAATTTGAAAACCTGGCGAACCGCCTGCTGGAGGAAAAGAGCCGGAAGTTTACGGTCCAAAACCATCAGCAACTGGATCAGCTGTTGTCCCCGCTGCGGGAACGCATTAAAACCTTTGAGGAAGGGATCGAAAAACGCTTCCTGGAAGAAACCCGGGACCGTATCAGCCTGAAGAAGGAAATTGAAGGGCTGCGGGCGCTCAATCAGCAGCTGAGCGAAGATGCCAACAACCTCGCCAGCGCGCTCAAGGGGGACAACAAGGCGCAGGGCGACTGGGGAGAGGTGCAGCTGGAGCTCCTGCTGGAAAAAGCGGGGCTGCAGAAAAACGTGCACTTCCAGGTGCAGCCTACTTTCCGGGATGAAAATGGCAAAGCCAAACGTCCTGACTTCATCATCCACCTGCCGGAAGACAAAACCCTGATCATCGACTCCAAGGTCTCCCTGAAGGCATATGACCGCTGCTTCAGTACCGAAGACAAACAGGAAAGGGAGCGCCATCTGAAAGCGCATATTGACAGCATCCGGCGGCACATCCGCGACCTGAGCAGCAAGAATTACACCAACCTGTACCAAATCCATACACCGGATTACCTCCTGCTCTACATTCCTATAGAGCCGGCTTTCGCCCTGGCTGTGCAGCAGGACCCACAGCTATTTGTGGATGCCCTCGATGCCAACGTGGTGGTCGTGTCAAATTCCACCCTGCTGGCAACGATGCGCACGGTCAGCTATATCTGGAAACAGGAGAAGCAAAAGAGCAGCGTACTGGAGATTGCCCGGCAGAGCGGCCTGCTCTACGATAAGTTCGTCAATTTTATAGAAGACCTGAAAGGGGTGGGGCAGCGCATTCAGCAGGCACAGCACGCCTACGACGATGCCATGAACAAACTCGTGGATTCTAAAAAGTACGGCGATACCCTGGTGGGGCGGGCAGAACGCATTCGGGAACTGGGTGCCCGGACCTCGCGGCAGCTCCCGGAAGATATCGTGGAAGCTGCCCGGTCATCCGGTTTGGAATCGCCTAAATCTGACGATGATTGATCTCTGAACCGTGTGGCCAGAAGTAAATGGTTTTCTTGTGGTAGTTGATTGCGAAGCGGTAGCGTGCCAAAAACTCCAGTCCCAGAATGCCGTCAATATCAGAAGAAATACCTTTTTTCAGCGTGGCAAAAACAAAGGTAGTCGGGTCAAAGGAACGGTCTTTGATGGCCATCCCCGACACCGGCGCTTTGTCGAAGTAGTCCGGCATATTGGCGAAGTCCAGCAGCTTTTGCTGCGTCACCCGGCCCACAACTTCCCTGGGAAGCTGAGGCAGGAGGTGTTCCCGCATGAGGTTGTAGCGGCCACCGATGTCCAGTCCTAACCGGTAGGTTTTTCCACCAATTTCAGCTTGCAGTACCGGCAGGCCCTGTTCAAGGTCAAAAGGCAGGCTAAACTGAGGCTTGAGTTGTTCGTGCAGCCAGGTATCCTTGCGGTCATAGAGGAGCACGACCTGATTGCGGAAGTCAAACATGACTTCAGATTGCCGCAATATCTCCGCCCCAATTATCCCCATAATTTCCTGATTGGCCGTTGATTCGAGGTGACTGATGTTCATTGCCACCGCCTTCATGTCCTGACGTTCCATGCCCGCCCATTCAAATTGGTCCACGCTTACCGGAATGCCGCTGAAAACAGACCGCTGCTGTTGAGCAGGAACCCTGACCAGCCCATTTACCTGCTGCGGGTTGACAACCGATTGGGGGAAGCCGGTATCCAAAATAAAACTGCCTGACTCTCCATTCATTCGGGCCTCAACAATGACCATGTTATTAACCAGGCGGAAAGGTATTTTCTTGAAGTTATCGCTTTGCGGAAGCACAGTATGGCCGCAGAAAGCGGCAAACAATAGGGTGGTGAGTAGTTTTTTCATCTCTTCTGTTCTTTTCTCCACGTCGGCCTGCCGAAAAGCGCAGGCGAGTAACGTTAAATTAATAGTGAGTTAACATACAGTTAACATTAAACGTTTGTTGGCGGAGATAAGTTTCCTGTTCGGCATTATTTCCCATCTTTGTGGCAGAACTTAATGACATGGGAAAGCGACTTGCAGAATTTTTGCTCCGGTTGTCCGGTTGGCGCCTGAATCCTTCCGTGCCTGAGGAGGTCAGCCACTGCGTAATCATTGCGGCACCGCATACGTCCAACTGGGACATCTATTATGCCCGGCTGGGTTTCTACATCATGGGCGTACCCCTGAAGTTTACCATCAAACGGGAGTGGATGCGTTTTCCGCTTGGCTTGATCATTGGTCCTCTTGGTGGCTTAGCCATCGACCGGCGCCCCCGGGGAGATTCGGGCGAGCGGCCCAGCTACACCCAACTGATGGCAGGACTGTTGGAAAAGTACGACAAAATCGCCATCATGGTCACACCGGAGGGGACCCGCTCTAAGCGGGAGAAGTGGAAAACGGGCTTTTACTACGCTGCCCTTCAGGCCAAAGCACCGATATGCCTGGGCTATCTCGATTACGCCAAAAAGGAAGCAGGAGTTGGCGGCCCGGTTTATCCATCCGGTGACATCGAAGCGGACCTGAAGAAAATTATGGACTTTTATAAGGATATCCCTGGCAAGCATCCGGAGCAGTTTGCACTGGACCAGCGGTATGCCGGGTAGTGGCCAATAGCCATCAAATTATTCTGCTGAATGATGCAGGACAGGCTGCCGGAAGACTTGGGTGCCCACATTTGCGCGAAGCAGGTACCAGCCCCGGGGCAAGGACGGAGGTATGGGCAAACGGACCGGTTGATCGGGGCGCAGGCGCAGGGTCCTTTGCAGCATAAGCCGGCCATCCACCCCAATCAACTGCACTTCCGCTTCCGTGGCATCAGCAGCAATGCTTAGTTGCAGAGCGTCTCCAAAGGGGTTGGGCCAGGCCCGCAGCGCATTGCCGGCGCTTTCCGGCGCATCCACACTGCTGATCAGGGGTTGTTCCTGAATGTCCACACAATAATCTTCCACTTCCCCAAAATGGATATGGGGCTCGCAGGGCTGAGGGCGCATACTGCTAAAGCCGGCCCATTTCAGGCTAACGCGCATGCGGGTAGTGCCGGGCACCGCATCGGCAGGGATCAACAGCTGGGTGGACAGGCTGTCTTGGCCCGGGAGGAGCATCGTGTCTGCCAGGAGCTCAGCCACCGGCGCAAAGTGCCCGTCCTGATTCAGGTCAATCCAGATCCGAATGTATTCCGGATAGGCGATATGCTGAAAACCTGGCCGCACACTGACCGGGATCATCTGCCCGCGCGGAGCCGAGAAGCCCGCCCCCGGAAACAAAGGGTTCCCTTCATGCAGCCCGCTGTGATGGTAGTGCGCTCCGAATCCGACGGCCTCAATCCACTCCGTGCCCGAAGTGCCTCCATAGGACGTACAGTACTCAAAATCAGTGCAACTGCCACAACCTGTAGTAATAAAGCGCAAACTGGAAAAGCGGTTGCTGTCTTCAGCGCAAACCGCTGACATGAACGCTTCGTAGACGGTGCAGGGGGAAAGCCCGCTCAGCTGAATACTGGTGCCGCTGTTCGTGGTGCTAAAAATCCAACCCGACTCATCCTGTACCCGGATTTGGTAGACTGGGGTATTTCCCGAAGCTTCCCAACTCAGCGTGGCGCTGGTACTGCTTACTGATGTGGCCGTGATTTGGGCCGGAGGAAGGCAGCACCCCTGTGTGCGCACCTCTGCCACTGGCGACGCTGCAGCCAGGCTGTCTGCACATTGGCGAATCAGTTTGACCTCATACTGGGTACAGGTGTCGAGTTCGGTCAGCAGGAAAGGGGAGGAGGCGTTGGGCACAGACTCCCATTCGGCCGAACCGGAAGGGCGCCAATACAGTGTGACCGCAAGGCTGGTGTCTGCGGCAGTCCACTGGGCAAGCACCTCTGCTACACTGGCAGTAAGATGTAGGTTGTAAACCGGGGCACAGGGCGAACAATTAAGGGCAAGCTCTTCAAGGGCGCGGAAGGTATTGAGCCTTCCCCCGGTAACCGTTTGCCCGGCCATAGAGGGGAGGGGGTCCGTGGTATTGAGCAGGATAGACTTGGCTTCCAGGGCTGCAGCGCCGGGGTTGGTGTGGGCGAGGCTGCTCAAATCCGGGCAGGCCGCACTGTACAACAATCCGATGGTGCCTGCGGCAATGGGGCTGGCAAAGGAAGTGCCCGAGCTCCACCCGTATTGTCCACCCGGGTGGGTGGTGAAGACTTCCTTTCCGGGGGCAGCCAGGTCTACCGAAACCGGGCCATAGGCACCCGTGCATTCATCCATTCGGTCAGAAGCTGTAACAGTAATAAGGTAAGGGCTGCTGCAGGCGGTAGGCATATCGCCCACCTCATCGATATTCCAGCTGGAATTGGAGGTTGCTGCGCAGTTCAAAATGCCTGCTTCCCCCAGGTCATCGTACATTTGGCACCAGACCGGTGCTTCCGAGGGAGAAAGGCCGTTGATGCCCCAGGAGGTATTCGTGGCCACCACGAACGCGCCGGATTCTCCCTGTGTTTCGTTGTAACGCAATCGTTGCTCCAGGACGTAAGCGTAGCCCGCGATAGCATCCGCTTCGGTTTGACTGCTGCCGGCTACCACCATGATTTTTACCCGAGGAGCGATGCCTGTCCCGCCCGTGCCATTTTGCCAGGCCGCACCCATCATGCCTGCTACCGGTGTGCCGTGGTACCCCTGATGGATGTGGTCGCTTTCCAAAACAGGATTCCACCCTCTGTGGTCGTCTACGTAGCCATTTTGATCGTCGTCGATATGATTGTTGGGGATTTCAGCCCGGTTGCGCCACAGGTTGGCAGAGAGGTCGGGGTGGTCGGCCTGAATGCCGTCGTCCAGCATGGCGATGACGATGGTGTCCCCAAATGCAGTAACCGGCCCGTAGGAGGGGAGGCTCCAGGCCAGTTCGGCATCGACATCTGCATCGGGCAGGCTGTTTTGGGCAGACAAGTTTTGCCACTGCCACTGCTCCGGGAAGAAGGGGTCGGCGGGTATCGTATCCCGGGTATGCAACCGGTGGTTGGGCTGCACAAGCGCCACTTCCGGGTGTTTGGAAAGCTGCTGAAGGGCTTCGGGCAGGCTGTAGCGGAGTGTATCGTAAGTCAGCAGGTGTATGAAAGTACGGCGGGAGAGCGGTTTCTTGTAGGTGAAGCCTGTAGGGAAAGTACTTTTGCTCAGGGGTGGTGCGCTGCTGAACTGCACAATGAGTTCGCCGGGCACATGTTGCCCATGTGTGGCCGTGCAAACCACAAGGCAGAACAGCAAACAGTAAATTTTTATACGCACGGCGCACCTCATAGACCAGTCGGATTTTGTGAACACAACAAAACAAAAAGGGCGGCCGTTATGCTGCTGTGCTGATTTCTGGCCATAAACCCGTATTGATGCTTAGGATGCGACATTTTGAAAATGTGTTCAACAAAAGCCGGGTGAAGAATATGGCACAAATTGTGATATTTAATTTTTCTTTACCTTTGATTGAAGACTTTCGGCATCCTCAAATCCGAAATTGAAAACACACGACTATGAAACGATTGCTCTATGCCCTCACGGGAGCCTTTTTATTGACAGCCATTTTGCCGGCAGAGGCACAATTGGGGCGGGCGAACAAAGATTATGAACTAGGCGCCTTCAACCTGGCGGTCCGTTCTTACCTGGAATTGCTGGAGAAACGCCCGGCTAATTATGAAGCCATGGTGAAGCTGGCGGATTCCTACCGCTACCTCAACCAAATGGAGGAAGCCCGCAGCTGGTTCGAGAAGGTCATCCGCGAGCACCGGCTGGAAGGCGAACAGATGTTTCAGTACGCGCAGGTACTGAAGGCCCTGGGGAGCTACGAAAAGGCGGAACAGTGGTTTCTGGCCTACGCCCGTGCCAACAAAGAAGATCAGGAGCGGGGCAACCATTTTGCCCAGAGCTGCCGCTTTGCCCGCAATCAGATTGGGCAGTCTTCTTCCTATCTGGTCAGCAATGAGTTTATCAATTCCAATGCTTCTGATTTCGCGCCCACCTTCTACGGTGATCAGGTGGTGTTTGCTTCCGCGCGCAACAACCGGCAGCAGCCGGGGGCGTCCTGGACTGGCCGTTCTAACAATCAGCTCTACATGGCCCGGCTGGGCGGCAATGGTTTCCTGGAAGCCGAAGTGCCCCTGCAGAGCCGTATGCGGGAAGATTTCGTGAACCTCGGCCCGCTGACTTATGGTCCTGGCCTGCAGGAAGTGGTTTATACCAAAAATAACTTCATCGATGGTACCCGCCACGTCCCAACCGGAGGACTGGAGCTGAGCATGGCTATGTCGCCCATTAATCAGAATGGAGAATGGACCGAGGAAATACCCTTTCCCTACAACGGTTCGGGCTTCTCCACCGGCTGGCCGAATATCTCTCCGGATGGCAATACGCTTTATTTTGCTTCTGACCGCCCTGATGGCTTTGGGGGTTTCGACATCTACGTGTCCTACCGGATGGGCAACACCTGGAGCGCACCTGAGAACCTTGGCCCGGTTGTGAATTCTCCCGGCGATGAGATTTCTCCTTTTCACGATGGTGACTACCTGTTCTTTTCCAGCAACTACCATCAGGGGATGGGAGGGTACGATATCTTCCGCGCCGAACAAGCCAATGGCCGGTATGCGAGGATTTTCCACCTTGGCAACCTGATCAACAGCAGCCGCGACGATTACGGCTTTATTTACGATGGTTTCCGCAACCTGGGCTATATGGTGTCCAACCGGCCCGGTGGGCGCGGGCATGAGGATATCTATAAAGTTTTCAAATCGGCTGACAACATCGTGTTGAAGGTCCGTAACGCTTCCGATGGCACGCCGATACCGTATGCAACCATCGACTTCATCAACTGCGGGGAAGGGCTCTTCAAGGCTGACAGCCGCGGGCAGTACAGCTTTCAGGCGGTGGAAGGGCTGGATTGTGAAATCGTGGTCCGTGCCGATGGGTACTCCGATGCGGTCTTCCGGGTCTCTACGCTGGGCTTGCGCCAAAACCGGGAGCACGACATCATGCTGGCCAAGCAGGGCGAGCAGTATTCCGGGCAGGTGCTGAACTATCAGTCCCGCATGCCAGTTGCTGGCGTTCAGGTTACCGCTACCAACTTGTCCACCAATACGAGCATGGAGTCGCAGACCGATGCCAATGGGGAGTATTCCCTGGCACTCAGCCCTAATGCAGCTTACACTGTCCGGTATTCCCGGCCCGGCTTCCGCGATATCAGCCGCAACATCAATACAAATGAAGGAAGCGACCGCTCCATTTTAGGCATTATTTCTATATTGCCCACCGACTCTGCCCCGGCCGCCCCGATGCAGCCCGGGATCGATACCCGTCCTGGCACTCAGGTAGAAGGTCCCAACGATGCATTACCTGCTACGAGCGGCTTTTCCGTTCAGGTCGCTGCCCTGAGCAAACCTGGCCTTGATCAGTTTAGCGAACTCACTTCCATCGGGCAGGTCTATTCTAAGGTAGAGAATGGCGTTTACAAAATCAGGGTAGGCGTATTCAGCACCCGTGCTCAGGCAGATCAGGCGCTAAAGTCCATCAAAACAGAGGGCTATAAAGAAGCCTTTATCGTCACCGAGCAGGGCACCGGGCAAAGCATCCGCCCCAAAGGCTATGATGCGCCGGGCACCGGCTTTACCCCAAGAGGAAATACGCCACCACAATCCTATGATCAGAATCCTCCGGTACGTGCCGCGGAAGCCCGCCCCGCTACCGGTGATTACATGATCCAACTGGCGGCCTATCAGGACATCCGCTGGTTTGACCCGGCCACCGTCCGTGGGCTGGGAGAAATCCGGCAGTCCCGAAGAGACGATGGACTGACCGTCATGTACCTTTCAGGCTATACGACTATGGAGCAGGCCATTCGGGCCTGGCAACAGGTCAAGTCGAATGGGTATAATACCGCTTATGTGGTACGGGACACGAATGGCAGCCTGGAAAAGGTTTATCCATAGGCTATTGCAGGTTGCAAAAACACAAAATGCCCCGGCAACGCTTTCTGCCGGGGCATTTTGTGGTATAAGGGAACAGGGGCCTACTCAAAATGCACCTTCACGCCGGCGAAAAATGTCCTCGGCCGCACGGGCCCGTACACGTACCCGGCATCGCGGTCTGCCCCCCGGTCAAAGTCTTCCTGGAAGCTGTTAAAGATGTTTTGAACCCCTCCAAAAATATCAAGGTGGAATCGGTCATCGAGTTTCAGCTCGTAAGTAACTTTGGAATTCAGCTCAAAAAAAGAAGGGGTGCTTTCCAATACGGTGAACTCAGTCTCCGGATCAATGGTATGCGGCACATCCATCGTGCCTGTAAAGACGCCGGACAGGGACAGCTGCAGAGGCTGAACCGGGCTGTAATTGGCCATAAAATAGCCATAGGCGGTTGGGGTGCGCAGGAGGTTTTCAGAAGTGACTACGCTATCCTGGTTGGCATCCGTGAGGGCTTCCGGTGCCCAGATTTCCTCCGGCCTGTCGTACTGCGCGGTTTGCAGAGTGCCGCCCATCTGAAGTATCCACCTGGGGCCGAAGGCGAGGTTGGCCTCAAAATTGGCGCCGGCTACGGTAGCACCATCGCCGTTGCGCTTGGTCACCACAGCAACGCCGCTCGGTAGTTCCATGGCATTGGCTGTGATGAAAGGGTTGTCCAGCCGGGTAAAAAAGCCATCCACGACAAAGTTGGATTCAAAGCTCCCTGAGCGGTAGGTGTAGTCCAGCGCCGCGCTATAGCTATGGGAGCGTTCCTCCTGAAGGTCAGGAGATAAACGGGTGAAAAGCGCCGCTCCCCCCACGGTTTCAATATGCAAGTCCTCATCGAAAGCCTGCGGTGCCCGGTAGCCCTGAGCGTAGGAAAGCCGGAGCTTCAGGTCCGGGTTGATGAAATACATTGCCGTGGCCCTGGGTACGAAAATATTGAAGTCCTGGTCCGTGCTGAGGTCTTCCACATCCAAACGGTACATGCCGTTAATTCGGAGGTTGTCATACCGGCCACCGGCCAGCAGTGACCATTTGTCTGTAGGCTTCCATTCTAACTGTGCGTAGGTGCCCCAGGTGCTTACCTGTTGGTCGATCTCCCGGTTGTAGCCGGGCATAGCGTCCAAAACATCGTTGTACTGATACTCGGTCCCGGCGGTGAGCAGCCATTCTGAACGGATGTTGTAGGTGTATTGCACGCCAGATGCCAGCGACAGGTCCTCCGATTCGCCATAGGCATTAAGGGCCAGAATATCACTTTCGGTCAGCGTATCCTGAGGACCCAGCACCCGGCCTCCGCCACCGTAATAGCTTTGGCGGTTGACGTGGGTGGCAGAACCATAAAAGGCTATCTTGTGCCGCTTGTCTTTTGAAAATTGCTCGTAGGATAGCCCGCCCCCCAGAATGCGGTGGTCCAGTTGCTCTGTGATGTCTGTTTGGTGGGGTGGCAGGTCGAATTGATTGCCCCCTCTGCGGAATTCGCTGATATTGAATAGGTTGACTTTGATTTTGCTCAGTTCGGCAGGGTTGTAGAAGGCATCGAGCCCAAAGGTGGTGTTTTGTAATTGCGTAATCTCGGAAAAGCCATCACCGTTGGCATCCCAGGGGTCGCGGTTGCGGTTGAAGGCGAAAAAGCTCATGCCCTTTTTGAGTTGTTCGTCCACTACAGTCCCATTGGCAGAGAGTGTATACTCAGGTGTTTCGCCATTGATTAGCGCCAGGTTGGTCCCGGCTTCAAAAGTGTTGTCCGTGGGGTCTTTGGTGATGATGTTGACGGTGCCGGCAATCGCATTGCCTCCGTACAGGGCGGAGCCACCGCCCCGGACCACTTCCACCCGGTCGACCATGTTGGAGGGGATCATCTCCAGCCCGTAGACCCCGGCGAGGGCGGAGAAAACCGGGCGGCTGTTGATGAGGATTTGGGTGTACGGGCCATCCAGCCCGTTCATGCGCAACTGAGTGAAACCGCAGTTCTGGCAGTTGTTTTCCAACCGCAGCCCGGGCGAAAAGTTCAGCCCTTCGGACAGGCTCAACGATTGCGTTTGTTCAAAAATACGGTCATCAATGCGATTGACCATAACCGGGGCGCGGTGGGCCGGAACGCCATTGCGGGTAGCCGAAACCACGATGTCCTCCAGCCGCAGGACATCTTTTTCCAGCTCTACCGACAGGGCTTGAGTTTGCCCCTTTTCCAGAAGCAGCTCCACCTCTTTGGAACGGTAGCCCAGGTAGGAAAAGAGAAGGCGCGCGGGCCCAGCAGGCAGGTCAGTCAACCGGTAGTTGCCGTACTCGTCGGCAATAGTGCCATTGGAGGAGCCTAAAACGAGTACCTGTACGCCCGGGAGGGGTTCTCCACCGGCCTTGATCGTTCCGGAGACCTGGCTATCCTGAGCATAGCCGATCATCGTGCCAAGCAGCATAAAACTCATACAAAGCCCAATCCATTTATCCATTTTACTTTCTGCTTTTTATGGGATACTACACCTTCAAAGTACCATGGGTTCGCGGATTGGCTCTCTTTTTTTAGCAAAAGCTAATAAGATTGTGTGCTTGGTTTAATAAAAAATTTAGATTAATCTAAAAAAATGCCTGCTTGTTGTTTTTTTACCAGAAAGTGAAAAAATTAATGAATGAATCAGGTGGGCTTGACCGTAAAAGCAGTTAAATCCAAAGATTCTTTGGTTGTTTTTTTTAGTTTTATAAAAATATTCCTTTCGGATGAAGCAAGGCTGTGCTAAACGACCCCGTGTACTCCGCTCCCTTTTGATTTTCCTTATAGGGTGCATAAGTGGGGCCTATACGCCTGTTTACAACCAGGATTTTATTATTGATGATGTCAACCTGCGGCCGCTTAACGGGCGGATTGCACAGACGATCTTTAAAGATGACCTTGGGTTCATCTGGATTGGCACCAATGCCGGGTTGTTTCGGTACGATGGGTTTGATGTCAAGTCTTTTTTCAATATCACCAATGATTCCACTTCTATCTCAGCCAATCATGTGCACGCGATTTGCCAGGATGAGGACGGGATCATCTGGATGGGGACTTTAGCCGGCGGGCTGTGCCGGTTTGACCCCAAAACGGAAGCCTTCCGGTCCTTTCAGGCAGACCCGGATGATGATACGTCCTTATCGAACAACAATATTTTCGGGCTTGACATTGACCAGGACGGGAACATCTGGATGGCCACCAACGGCGGCGGGATATCCATACTTCCTGCGAGTGAAAAAAGCAAACCTGACCCCAAATTTGAAACCCTGGAAGTTCTGGGCGGCACCCGCTTGTTCTCCATTATGGTAGACAGCCGCAACTGCTTCTGGACGGGCGTCACAGATGGGGACATCGTCAAAGGGCGCATCAACAGGGAAGACCTAAAAGCTTCAAAGATTGAGCGGGAATACGACTGTGCAGGCCCGGGAGATTTGCCGGAGCGGGGCAATTTTGTGTACGATATCGCTGAAGATGGGGCGGGGAATGTCTGGGTGGCGACCACCCGGCACGGCGTAAAGAAAATCAGCCCCGGCAACCTGGAGGTAGGCCACTCTGAGCTTGTGAACCCCGGTTCGCCCCGAGCCCCGGAAAATTACATTGCTTCTCTGGAAGCCCATCCGGATGGCTTCCTGTTGCTGGGAACGGAGAGAGGGGTGTATCAATTACAGGAAACGGCATCAGGTGCATTTGAAATGGAACAGGTAAAGGGAACGGAAGGGTATCAGGTCAGTTCGGCCTATCTGGACCGGGACGAAAACCTATGGGTGGCGCTCAGTGAGGGGCGCATTAAAAAACTGACCTTGAACAGGAAAGTCGATTTTGTACCCACCAATACGGGAGAGGATGTCTTACAGGGCAAATGGGTGAAGTCTATGGTGCAGGCTCCGAATGGCCAGCTTTGGCTGGGTACCTGGATCAATGGGGGCTTATTCGAATGGGATACCAGCCCTTCAGAAAAGCAGGAACAGCCACGGATACTCAGGTTGCTGGAAAAGGGCCTGGATGTGGCTCAGCTCTACCTGGACCCAGATCAGGAGTTATGGATTAGCACTTTTGATGACGGGTTGCTACGCTGGAAGTATGGAGATGAAAAGCCAAGGCCGGTCCCGGCAGCCACGAAAGAGCAGGAGGGGTTAAGCAGTAATTTTGTGCAGGGGGTGATCAAAGATCCTCAGCGGAAGGGGTACTGGATTGGGACTGAAAACGGGCTGGATTATTATGACCCCCGGGGGCCGTACTGGGAGCACTACCAGCAGGACCCAACCGACCCTGGTTCGATTTCAGACAACCGTGTACAGACCAATGCGATGGTTTTTGATGCGGACAACCGGCTCTGGCTGGGGACATGGGGCGGAGGAGTCAATTGCCTGTTGCCCGGCGATACGACGTTCCGGGTATGGAAAACAGACCGGGCAGATCCGCGCACGATTCCCAAAAATGAAGTGACGTCTTTGCTTGTAGACCGCTCCGGGGCGCTTTGGGTCGGTACTTTTGAAGGAGGCTTAGCCAAGGCGGTAGCCAAAGATTCCAGTGGGCTGCCCACAGCTTTCCGCCGCTTCGGCATCTCGGATGGCCTTCCGGGCAACCGGATTTTTTCGCTGGTTGAGGATCAGCGGGGCCGTGTATGGGGAAGTACTAATTTTGGCTTGTTCAGCATTGATTCTACTTATACCATTCGCAGTTTTGATAAGGAAGACGGTATTGGCGTGGTGGATTTCTTCTTCTGCGGAGGGCACGCTCTTGAAGATGGGCGGATTGCCTTTGGTGGCACCTTTGGCATGGTCGTTTTCCATCCAGACAGTTTGATCAGCAATAACTACAAGGGCAAGGTAGTGCTAACGGATTTCAGCATACCCAACAGTGCTACTGTGATGGACAGCGCTATCACCTACCAAAAAGAGGTCATCTTGTCTCATCCGAATAATGCTTTTACCATTGGCTTTTCGGAGCTGAATTTCCAGCAGTACAATTATCGCAACTTCACCTATAAGTTATCAGGCGTAGACGAAGACTGGAACCGGATGATTGGCCAGAATCAGGTGACCTACCTTAATTTGCCGTATGGGGAATTTACTTTTGAGGTGTTCAGCGGCGACCGGGCAGGGGAGGGGCGGCAGTTGAAGGTGAAGGTCGTCCCGCCGTGGTGGAAAAGCCGTCCGTTCAGGTTTTTGGTGATTTTGCTGGGGCTTATTTTGCCTTTTCTGCTTGTTCTGCTGCGTAACCGGAATGTGAGGATTCAAAATACGAGGCTGGAAGCAAAGATCAATCAGCGGACTGAAGAAATCGAGGAATTGAATGCGCTGCTTCAAAACCAGAATGATGAATTGGAGCGGCAGGTGCAGGCCCGTACGCAAGCCCTGGAGGAAAACAACCGCAGCCTGATGCAGAAGAATGCCGAAATGGAGCGTTTCAACTACATTGCTTCCCATGACCTGAAAGAACCCCTGCGCAACATATCTAGTTTTGCCGGCCTGCTGAGCCGGCACCTGCCTAACCTAGAGGCTGAGGCCCGGGAGTACCTGCAGATCATCCAAAGCAATGCGAAGCGGATGAACACCCTGATTGAAGACCTTCTGGAATACAGCCGGGTGGGCAATATTGACCATCTTAAGGAACGGGTGGATTTGCAGGCCGTTTTGGAGGAGGTTCGCACTTTAATCAGGGAAGGAGAGCCCAAAGGAGGTGAGATCGTTGAGACAGAAAAGCTGCCCGTTATTACCGGCAACAAGACACAACTCTTCCTCCTGTTCAAAAACCTGATCTCCAACGGGCTGAAGTACAATTCGGCTCCCGATCCACGGGTGCAGCTGAGTTATGAAAAAAGCAGCGCCTGGCACATCCTGAAGTTCGTGGATAATGGCATTGGCATTGAGCCCCCGTATCAGCAAAAGGTCTTTGAAATGTTCACCCGCCTGCATGACCGGTCGAAGTATGAGGGTTCAGGGCTTGGCCTGGCTATTTGCCGGAACATCGTCCATCGGCACGATGGCACAATTGAGTTGGCAAGCCAGGCAGGTAAAGGGAGCGTATTTACGGTAAGGTTGCCGGTTGTGGGGGAGGAGGGGTGATCTTAGTAGATTGGCTACCGCCCTTCCTTTGGGCTCCAAGGTCAAAAACCTGCAGCCTGCTCGCTGCGCTCGTGCAGGCTGTTGCATTTGTCCGCTCCTGCAAAAGATTTTTGCACCGCTGCCAAACACAACAGCCTGCACCCCTCTGGGGCACAGGCTG
>JANSXW010000042.1 GCA_024742755.1 bacterium
GGGCATGCTGTTTTGTGCGCCTATTATCGGCCTTTGGTACTGGTGTACGGATCAGTACATCGTGCAGCGTATGCTGGGTTCTGCCAGCCTGACGGAAGCGCGGCGGGGCTCCATAGCCGCAGCTTTCTTCAAGTTGTTGCCAGTATTCATTTTCATTATTCCGGGCATCATCACTTTTGCGCTGGCCATGAGTGGCAAAATAGATGCCATTACAGAGACGATGGTCGACAGCAATGGCGAACTGATCACGGTGAATGCCCAACAGGCCTTCCCGCTACTGGTGGCGACGGTGTTGCCGGCGGGTATCCGGGGTATTGTGGTGGCCGGGCTTTTGGCAGCGCTGATGAGCTCCCTGGCAGGCGTTTTCAACGCTTCTTCCACGCTGTTTACCATGGATTTGTACTCCAAGTTCAAGCCGGATGTATCCGAAAAGACCCTGGTCCGCGTGGGCCGTATTGCTACCGGCGTAATGGTGGTCATTGGCTTGCTATGGATACCGGTGATTCAGGGCAGCCGGGGGCTTTACGACTATCTGCAAAGTGTGCAGGGCTATCTGGCACCGCCCATTTTCGTGGTCTTCTTCTTCGGCATTTTCAATAAACGCCTGAACGCAAAAGGGGCCCTTTCTGCCCTTATTGTTGGGTTTGCGCTGGGCCTCTTCCGCCTGGCCATTGATACGCCGGTGATGCTGACCGAAGGCTTTGCCTATGAAGAGGGCTCTGTATTCTGGATCATCAACAATACTTTCTTCCAGTATTACAGCCTGTTTATCTTCCTGGTGTCTGCTGCCACCATGTTGATTGTCAGCTATGCCTCGGAAGCACCGGACTACAGCAAGATCAGCGGCCTCACCTTTGGCACAGTGACCGCCGAGCACAAAGCAGAAACCAAATCCAGCTATACCCGTGGTGACGTGATCATCTCGGTGCTGGTTGTGGTATTGATTTTCATGGCTTATATTTACTTTAACGGTTAAGCCCATGGCTCTTCAGGTTGAGACGAGTGGCGGTTCCGGCGCTCGTCTCAGCTTTTTTCCTGATTTTGTAATGCCTTTCCAATATGAAGCCTTTCCACCTGCTCCCGGTGCTGCTACTAAGCCTTTTGGGGTGTGCTGATGCAACGATTCCGGCGCTGACCAATACCTCCGGCAGCCTGCGGTGTACGCTGGGGCTTACGGCAGAGGGGCAGCCATTCTATACCTTGTCTTATCAGGGCGCTATTGTGCTCGATACCTCTTACCTGGGCATTCGGCTGGAAGGTGCAGATTGCACCCGAAATATGGAGTGGGGGCCGGTGGGTGAACCCTCGCTGAAGGCTGCCCGGTATTCCATGACGCACGGCAAGCAGCAGACAGTCCGCTATACCGGGCAACAGTACAGAGCCGCTTTGCGGAATGCAGCCGGGTTTGAGCTGGAAGTCCATTTTTATTTGTCGGAACACGGCTTTGCCTACCGCTACTATTTCCCGGGCGCGCCTCAGGACAGTATCCGGGTTTTGGAAGAAGCCTCCGCTTATGGCTTCCCCGATTCTACACTGGCGTGGATGCAGCCCATGTCCAAAGCCAAGTCCGGCTGGAAAGAGACCAATCCCTCCTATGAAGAGCACTACCTATTCGCCCAAGAGCAAACTGGTAGACCCGGAAAGCCGGCAGGCGGAGTTTGCCCGGCTGCAAAAAATGGGCGTAGCGGGCATTAAAGTGGATTTTTTCGGTGGTGATGGCCAGTCGATGATCGCCTACTACCACGATATCCTGCAAGATGCAGCCAGTCATCAGCTGATGCTCAATTTTCACGGGGCTACGCTGCCCAGAGGCTGGCACCGGACCTATCCACACCTGATGACAGTAGAAGCCATTAAGGGCGGAGAATTCATTACAGAAGTGAAATTCCTGGACGGATATCCGGAGGAGTATGCCGTCCTTGCACGCCGCAAGGGGGAAACCTGGCACATAGCGGGCATCAACGGAACGGATAAGGAGATTTCAGTACGTTTAGACCTTTCGTTTGCTACCGGGGAGCAAGGGGTACTGCTGTACGATGGCCCGGATGGGAAGATACGGAAAGGGGAAGCTTCGGCGGGCCCGACTGTTGTCCGCTTGCCAGGCAGCGGTGGTTTCGTGATTAAAACCTGATGAAGCACGCGCCCATGAATCAAATCAAGAAAAAGGACCGTGATGAAGTTTTGGATTGCAGGGCTATTTTTTTAACCACAGCGTTCGCTGCCGCTGCACAAGACCTGACGGAAGGCCTGGTGGGTTACTACGGCTTCCCTCAATGACGCACCGCTTTCAACTTCTGAGGTATCTGGATTAACGCCCGGGGCTTACACCCTGCGCCTGAAGGACGATGCGGGTTGCGCCCGGGATACTCTGCTGACGGTTCCGCAGGCCGACTGCCCCCTTTACGTCCCTTCCGCTTTCTCTCCCAATGGCGATGGCCGGAACGACCGCCTCCGCCTTTATGCGTGGCCGGAAGCAGGAATAACCGTTAGCGGTTTAGGTCGTTTTGGGCGGGCATCAGGGAAGGGGGGGGGAGGCTGAGCGGGTGTGGGCTGGGCCAAACTTGAGCCGCTGCAGATAATCCTATGAAAGCTATCTTTACGTAACTAAGAGAAAACCTTTGTTATGAAAATTTTCCTTTCCAGCCTTTTCCTGTTTTTGCTTCCCGCTGTGATGCTGGCCCATGGCGTCAGTAGTGCCGACCATGCCACTTTGGTAGACGGTGGGCTTGCGGCATATGTGCTCGTTGGCGCAAAACACATGCTCACCGGTTACGATCACCTGCTCTTCCTGCTTGGGGTACTCTTTTACCTGAGTGGGTTCCGGGATATTCTTCGGTTTATTACGGTGTTCACTCTGGGCCACTGCATCACGCTGATTGGTGCGACCTACCTGGGGGTAACGGCAGATGAACACTTGGTAGATGCTGTCATTGCGCTAAGCGTAGCGTATAAAGGCTTTGAAAACCTCAACGGCTTTGAGCGGGTCTTTAAGGCACCGGCACCGGACCTGTTGTTCATGGTTTTTGCTTTCGGGCTGATACACGGTTTCGGTTTGTCTACCCGTCTGCAGTCATTTGACCTTGGTGCCGATCAGTTTTTGGCAAAAATCCTGAGTTTTAATGTCGGCGTAGAGGTGGGGCAGGTCCTTGCGCTCATTCCCATCGTTTTTGTGCTGAAAAAAATCCAGCAGGCGAAGCATTACCCGGTCTTTTACAAAGCCGTTAATATTGGCTTGATTTTGGCAGGGGCAGCTCTGCTGGCTTATCAGCTGTATGGCTTTTTCAGTGGGCAGGCAGAAGTGGCGGCTACTGTACATACACATTCGTGATTGCATTTACTTTCCGGTCCAAATAACGAGCGCCCGGTAGCTGCAACAGCACCGGGCGCTTTTTTATGCCATTAAATGTCAATTAATCACACGACGTCGTACGGTCAATATCGCAGTAAGTAGACCACCAGGGGTTAAACTGATTGTCCTTTTCATCGTTGCTCATAGCCAGCAGGGCCTCAACATCATCTCCGTACCGCAGGTGCATGTGAATGGGGTCGCCGTGCGGGGAGCGGGAGATCACGTACTTAAATGCCGCGCAGTCTCCTTCGTAGTCTTCTACTTTTTGGAACACATCCCAGATGGAAGTCTTGGACTGCTCCGGAAAGTAATGTGGGTCCGGCCGGCTGCCGATGTACTGGTAGCCGCATTCCGCCAGCTTTTGCTCCATATCATCATGGGCGTAGAAAGCCATACGGGAGAGGGAACCCTTGTCCTCACTGGTTTTCAGTACGAGGCGGCTGGGATTGCGCGGGTCGTTCTCCGTCAGGGAGTCGTTGGGGTTCATCCGGAACTCCCCATTCATCGCAAGGTAGCGGAAAGCCGGGCTGCCGTCTGCATTGGGGTGGGTGTGCCCGTCGCCCCCATGCCCGTGGGTGTGGGTACCTGCGCCGTGGTCATGCGTATGTGCTGTACCGTCGTGCGAGTGCGTGTGGCCATCCCCGGCGTGAGAGTGGGTACAGTAAACGATAAAGAAAGAAAGGGCTGCCAAAATCAGGGCAGCAACGATTGTACTCTTAGGGTTTTTCATATCTGTAAGGTTTAAAATTTTGTAAGAGAAAATGGCTGAGGCTCACCGCCAGGGCTGCCTCAGCCAAGGTAGTGCGTTTTAGAATCCGTACCGGACGCCAATGCTGTAATTTCGCAGTGGAGCGGGCGCAAACGACCGGGCATCCACGCTGCCGAATACAGACTCCGCGTAGCGGGCATTAAACAGGTTTTGTATTTCCATGAAAATGCGCCCTTCCCTCGAAGACTGTTTGTTGAAATTGTAGAAGAAGGAAAGGTGGGATACCGTATAGCCCTCGTAAGAAGCTTCGTTATCCGGTGAAATGAAATACCGCCCCACATCCCGGAAACGGAAACGGCTGCCAAGCCCGGACGAGGTGACATAGGAAACATCCAGTGTGCCAATGGTCTGAGGGACGCCAGTCAGGCCTTTGCCCTCCAGGTTGTCCTCCGGGTTGTTGGTGATCTCCGTCTCAATGTAAGAGAAGGTACCGGCCAGGCGCAGCCCGGGCAGGGGCGTAAGCGCTATTTTGGATTCCACGCCCATGCGGCGGGTTGCTCCGGCGTTGAAAAACTCCAGAGAGCCGGGCGGGTTCTCCACAATTTCATTGGAGGAATCCAGGATGAAACCGGCAACATCCAGCTCCAGCCAGTGATTGGGCAGGTAGGTGGCACCTACTTCATACTGCCAAAGCTGTACCGGCCCGAGGTCGAGCCCGGCTTCATACTTCAAAGCGCTGTTGGGCAGCGAAAAGCCATTGGAAACACTCGCGCGCAGGTCAAAGCCTTCGTATAGGGTGGAGCGCACGCCTACCTTTGGGCTAACGTTGTACAGGCCGTCAATTTGGTCATCCACGGCGTCCTGCCCCGGGTCATTCGCTTCAAAGCTGCCAAAGTAGGTGTCGTACCGCAGCCCTATGGAAGGGCGGAAGTAGGGGCTGATGTCAAATTCGCCCTGTGCATAAGCCGATACGGACTGAATCGTAAACAGGCGGTCCTGCGTTTGCGCCTGACGCACGCGGTCTTCGGTGGCCCAACGCATCCGCTCCGTTTGTTCGCTGTAGAATTCCAGGCCCGCAATCCAGTTGACGGCAATACCGGAGAGCTCGCTGTAGCCATTCAGGCTGGCACCGGAGGCATATACATCGCGGGTGTTGAACCGCTCTGACTGCCCGCCGGGCTGAAAGCCAAATTTGGCAAAACGGGTGAATTCCTGCTGCACCGCATACCCAAAAACCAGCAGGCGGAGGTTGTCGCTAAAGCTGTGGTTGAGGTCGAGGCGCTGGGTGTAAAACTGCTTATTGCCGCCGTCGTTTTCACCATTGGGGTCCTGCAGGTTCCGCCGGTCGTCATCTTCAAACTGGGTTTCGGAAATGTAGCCGGGCGCATTCCACTCGCTGCTGTGCCCCCGCAGGGACAGGGCGATGTCCGTTTTATCGCTCAGGTTGTAGGAAAACCGGCCTGTGAGGTTGCCACGGAGGGTTTCTGAATTTTCGGAATATCCATCGGTCCGGAAAAGCTGGAAGGCGAGGTTGGTCTGCAGTTGGTGGTCGGACGCACCGAGCGGGATGCCTTTGCCGATGGCGACCTGCGCATCAAAGGTGTTAAAGGAGCCGCCGGTAACGCTTACATCCTGATAGTTGCCGCCCTTGCGGGTTTCCAATGCCAGGGTGCCGCCCTGTGCAAACCGGCCAAACAGTACAGATGACGGGCCTTTGTAGACCTTCATCGACTTCAGGTTGAGCGGGATGAGGACGTTCAGGTCGGCATAGCCATCCGAGTGGCCTTCCGCTTCGTTTAGCGAGATGCCATCGATTTCCACACCGGCTTCCCCGGCGTGCCCGCCGCCGCCGAATCCACGGATGGAGAACTGATCAGCAACGCCTCCCTGCCGGTAAGCCACGAGGTCTACCCCCGGCACCTGCTCAATCAGCCGCAGAGGCTGTTCGATATTCAGGCTTTGGATTTCTTCCTGACCGATGATGTCAACAGTAATGGTGTTGTTTTCCCGGTTGAGGGCTTCCCCCCGGACGTAGATTTCGCTAAGGGAGGTCGCCGTTTGCCGGAGGGTGATTTCGACCTTTGCTGTTTGCCCGGCTGTGACTACGACAGGTTCGCTTTGGCGCTTGTACCCTACAGAACTTATGTCGAGGGTGTAGGTGCCCGGTGCCAGGTTGGCAATGGTAAATTGTCCGGCTTCGTTGGTGGTCGCGCCCTGAGCCGTGCCCCTAACGGCGACGTTGACGGCTACCAGCGGGCCTTCCGAATCGGATTGAATGGTGCCGGTAATACTGCCATTGGACTGACCCCAAAGAGAGGCCGCACTGAGACTGAATAACAGGGCAAAAGTGAGTTTTATGAGTAGTTGTGTCTGTTTCACAATCATAATTTTTGATAGGGCAACAGGAGGTTGCGTGCTGCGCTGCCCGTTACCTAAGGAATGGGGCCCGGACTTTCCAGGCTTTATAAATACAGGCATGAAGGGACACCGCAGTGCCACGCCCAACTGCACGAAAAGACAGGCCGTGTTTGCTGCACAACGGTAGTTCAGGCCCAAACAGTCTGACTGCAAAGCAGAGCATTTGCTTCGGCACCTTCATGAAATAGAATTAATAAACGGAATGAATTAGCCCAGGATTCTGGGAGGCGGGCAGGGGATAAGGGGGTGAACGGACTGATAAGGCAAAAGCACGCCGGCCGAGAGGGCGCTGAGGCTTGTCTCAGGGGCTGCAGCATAGTGCAGCGTACTCAGCAGTCCGGTAAGGCTCAGCATCAGCCAGTTGAGGTGGAGGAGGCACTGCTCGGAAGCTTCCTGATCAAACGCACTAAAGGTATCCAGCAAAAAGGTGATGGCCCCGTGGTGTGTATGATGGTGGCCTGCAGGGTGCGCCTCATCATGATGGTGGGCATGGCTCGTACCGTGGTGGTGGCTGTGCCAGTGGACTTTTTCTCCTTCAAAGGCGTGAGAAAGCCAGTGTATCAGGGCTCCGGTGCCTGCGCCAAAGATATTGACGCTAAGCACGACGAGCAGTAGATATGTGGTGGCTTTTTTCATGCGACTAAAAGGAGTGTGTCTCTTTTAGTCAAGGTACGGCGATTTCCCGGCAGGCGGATTAAAAACAGGGGAGATTCTTTTGCGAAAGCGGGAGATGCGGTCGTTTTAGGGCTATCCAACCTCCGCTATTGACGGTCGGCGGCCCATTTCAAGTACCCTTTCAGCTGACTCATAAGGTAGTAAGGGAGGTTGACCAGGCGGTATTCGTATCCGGCAGGTGTCCGGGCGTTTTCCACAGATACGGTGTTGTTCAAAAAACGAATGGCAAAGGGAGGCTGACCGCGTTCCACAAACTGATGCAGGGACCGCAGCCGCCCCTGAGGACCTGCCTTCACTTCAATCGGCAGGAGTTGCCCCCCATAGGGATAAACCAGATCGACTTCAGCATTGGCGTTGGCTTTTTCCCTTACCCAGAAATGGGGCTTGAAATCCTGATTGTTGTGAAGTGCAATCAACTCCTGACTCAGTAGGTGTTGCACGATAAATCCCCGGTAAAGGCTGTTTAAGTCTGCCAGGCCCAGAAACTGCGATTGGATTTGGAGGGTATGATTCAGCAACCCCGTATCAATAAACTGAAGCCGGGGGCGTTTTTTTAAGTCAGTGATGACAGGTGGCGCAAGCTGTGTGGTGGGATAAATCAAGCGAATCACCTTGGCCAGTTCGAGGTTTCGAAGAGCTTCGCCCACTTCTCTTGAGCCATAGTTGGAGTGCCCAAACCCTGCAAACTTAATCCGGTCATGTTCCATTGGCGCAGATCGGATGATGTGCCGCAGGACTTGCCGTTGCGTATGGTTGCCGGCGTATTTCTCGATATCGTCCAGGTAAGCCTGCCAAAGACCAGCATAAAGGGGCGCAAGGCCGGACAGCGGTGCGCCATCGGTGTAACGCTGTACCACTTCAGGCATTCCGCCAAGCAGAGCATATTCATGGAACAGGATACGCAATTTTTCGTGTGCAAAATCTGGAACCGGGATGCGCCGTAATGCCTGCAGTGCCCGATCCTCGCCTTTCCATTCCAGGAACTCCTCAAAATTGAGCGGGTGAAGATAATAGTAACTGACCCGGCCAACCGGGAAACTCCTGACTTCACCCAAGGAGAAATCGAGCAACGACCCGGCAGCAACTACATGAATATCCGGGCGCTCTTCGTAAAAATAGCGTAGCAGCCGAATGGCCTGTGGGCTTTCCTGAATCTCATCAATGAAGAGTAGGATTTTTGAACCCGTGCCGGAAATGTTGCGCTCAAAAAAGAGCGCCTCCATCAACTCGTTCACCTCCAGGTGCCGATGGAACAATGCCTGTATGCCGGGCTTTTCTGCATTTAGTTCAATATAATGGTCAAAGTCGCTTGCCAGCATGCGCACAAGGGTCGACTTGCCTACCTGACGGGCTCCGCGGATGAGCAGCGGCTTTCGGTTAGGGCTTTCTGCCCATTGGATTAAATCTTGTAATGCCCGGCGCTTTTTGATCATAAACCCAAGTTTTGTAATAAATAACCCCTTATTTGTAACAAAAGTTGTAATAAATAACCCCTTATTTGTGACAAAGCTGAGGTGATCACTTTGAGCTGATGAAGCTCCGGGATGGATTTTTTCTCCGTCACTTAGGTCTGTTAATAACCGCAAGTCTAACTAAAGAGTGCCGTTAAATTGGAATAGCCCCGTGCGGTACGCCTGTCTGATTGGCTATGGCAGACCGGTACAAAAGGCGAAATCTAAGACTATGTTTGGAGCTTACTCCTATTGCAAACCAAGGACTTATGAACCTGGCGTCATCTTTTTTAGCTTATTTGACCCGCCAAACGCGCTAAAAAAGATTTAGCCAGAACCACAATTCCTTGATTTTCATGACGAACCCGCTCCAAACATAGTCTAAAGCGCTAATACATTCCGTACCTACGGCACGGATAAACTTTCGAATCCCAATCTTCTACCAATATAGCATACCCAAAGGCACGCTAATTGTAGATTGGAAATCATTGTCATAAACCAACCGCTCAAAAAAAGCTCGAAGCGTAAGAACAAATTTGTCATTGTGCTGTGCCTTTAGGCAAAAAATGTAGGTAAAAAATGGCTTAAGGAGAAGGCTCGTGCCGTAGGTACGTTATGTGAAACGCTAAACCAGGAATCGACGTAATAAATCAACATCATGAAAAAAATCCTCGATGAGTTTAAGGAGTTTGCTGTCAAAGGCAATATGATTGATATCGCCATCGGCGTCATCATTGGAACGGCTTTCAATCAGGTGGTGGATACCATCGTAAAGCAGATTTTTCTGCCTCCCTTATCGCTGCTGACCAACGGGGTCAATATGGAAGACAAAAAGTGGGTGCTGCAGGAAGCCGTATACGTGGATGGTGCCGTGCAGGCCGAGGCAATCGCCGTTGGTTACGGAAAGCTGATTGAGGTGTCCGTCGATTTCCTGATCATCAGCCTGGTTGTTTTTGGTGTGGTCAAATTTATGAACCGCCTCAAGGGTAGGGCTCAGGATACCTCAGATACTACCGTAGCCACTCCACGGGATATTGAGCTGCTGAACCGGGTGACGCAGCTGCTGGAAGAGCAGAATACCTTGCTTAAAGGAAAAGCAAAGGAATAGCTCAGCATGGGCAACGGGTAAACCTGCCGAGACAGGAGCCTGACCTTTTTGGCACCAAAACGTTAGGCTTGCAAAGCGTGGGGGCTGTTTAACCCGCCCGGTCTGCCAGCCACTCCCGCGCATTCACAAACGCCTGAATCCAGGGTGACACCTCATCTTGTCTGCTACTTGGGTAATGCGCCCAGTTCCAGGGGAAGATGGAGCGCTCGATGTGCGGCATCGTAGCCAGGTGGCGGCCGTCTGCGCTCACGAGCATAGCGGTGTTATAGGCACTGCCGTTGGGGTTGGCGGGGTAGGCTTCGTATCCGTACTTTGCAACGATGTTGTAGTCTGCTTCAGCGCCTTTCAGGTCAAATTTGCCCTCCCCGTGGGAAATCCATACGCCCAGGGTGCTGCCCTCCATGTTAGACAGCATCACGGAGTTGTTTTTGCCAATTTTTACGGAAGTGAAACCGCTCTCGTGCTTGTGGGAATCGTTGAAGTCCATCAGCGGGTGCGGCTGCTGCTCCGGGTAGATGAGCCCCAGCTCCATGAACAACTGACAGCCGTTGCAGATGCCCACCGAGAGCACATCCTCGCGGGCGAAGAAGTTTTCCAGCGCGGTTTTAGCCTGCTCGTTGTATTTGAAAGTGCCCGCCCAGCCCTTGGCAGAGCCCAGCACATCGGAATTGGAGAATCCGCCCACTGCGCCCAGGAATTGGATGTCTTCCAGGGTCTCTTTACCGGTCATCAGGTCGGTCATGTGCACGTCCCGCACCTCAAAGCCAGCCAGGTAGAGGGCGTGGGCCAGCTCGCGTTCGGAGTTGCTGCCCTTTTCGCGCAGGATGGCGGCTTTAGGCTTGGGAGCATTCTCTTTTTGTTCCGGCAGTTTGCCGCTGAAATGGCTGGGGAATTGGTACTGTAGCGGCTGATTTTTGTAATTGGCGTAGCGTGCATCAGCCAGCCTGTTGGCCGTTTGCTTTTGGTCGAGCAGCCAGGAGGTTTCGTACCAGACATCCCGCAGTTTGGGAATGTCGAAGGCATGTTGCTCGCCAATGTTTTGGATATACAGGAAATCCCCGGTAGTCACGATACCGATACGGTGGCAGGGTATGGGGAAGTTGGCCAGTGCTGCGGCACTGTCTTCATCTTTGAGCTGTAAGACAACACCGGCATTCTCGGCAAACAACACCTTGATGATGTCGGGTTCTCCGAGCGGGCTCAGGTCGAGTGCAGCACACAGGGTGTTGTCAGCGAAGCACATCTCCAGCAAGGTGGTGATCAGCCCGCCGGAGGCTACGTCATGGCCGGCTACTACGGCTCCGCTTTTGATTAAATCCTGCAGCGCATTGAAGGTGTCGGCCAGCTTTTGAGCATCTCTGACATCGGGCCCTTTCGAGCCGATCTTATTGCGTACCTGCGCGAAGGAGCTGCCGCCGAGGTGGAAGTCATCCTGCGAAAGGTTGAGGTAGTATACCGGGCCAGCATCCTTTTGGAAAACCGGCTCGACAACCCGATTGATATCCGAACAAACGCCCACGCCGGAGATGATCACCGTGCCGGGCGCCAGCACATCGCCATCCGGGTACTTTTGCTTCATGGACAGAGAGTCCTTGCCCGTGGGCACGTTGATGCCGAGTTCGATGCAAAAGTCAGATACGGCTTGCACTGCTTCATACAGTCGGGCGTCTTCCCCTTCGTTGCGGCAGGGCCACATCCAGTTGGCTGAAAGGGATACGGATTGGAGCCCTTCTTCCAGCGGAGCCCAGACGATATTGGTCAGCGCTTCTGTAATGGCATTACGGGAACCGGCTTTCGGGTCGATCAGCGCATTGACCGGAGCGTGCCCGATGGAAGTGGCGACGCCATGTGGGGTGTCGTACCCCAGTGCCATCACCCCGCAGTTGTTCAGGGGCAGTTGCAGCGGGCCTGCGCACTGTTGTTTGGCCACCAGGCCGCCCACGCAGCGGTCCACCTTATTGGTCAGCCAGTCCTTGCAGGCTACGGCTTCGAGGCGGAGCACCTGCTCCAGGTATTCCTGGACTTTAGCTGGGTCATAATCTACTTCTTCGTACTGCCGCTCCACGGCCTGATCCTCCATGATGGTCTTCGGGGAGCTCCCAAAGAGGTCCGCCAGGTCAAGGTCCAGCGGCGTTTCGCCTTTGGATTCGGAAACAGCTGAGAAGCGCATATCGCCGGTCACTTCGCCGACGACGTACATGGGCGCACGCTCCCGTTCTGCGATTTTTTGCAAAAGCGGGATATCCTCAGCGGCCACGATCAGGCCCATGCGTTCCTGCGACTCGTTGCCGAGGATTTCCTTGGCGGAGAGGGTAGGGTCACCTATGGGCAAAGCATCGAGGTCGATGCGGCCGCCGGTCTCCTCTACCAGTTCGGAAAAGCAGTTGAGGTGGCCGCCTGCGCCGTGGTCGTGAATGGCGATGATGGGGTTTTTCGCGCTTTCCACCAGATTGCGGATGGTATTGGCGACGCGCTTTTGCATTTCCGGGTTGGAGCGCTGCACGGCATTCAGAGTGATGCCGGTATCGAAAGCGCCGGTGTCGGCCGAGGAAACAGCTGCCCCGCCCATGCCAATGCGGTAGTTGTCGCCACCCAGCAACACGATTTTGTCGCCTTTCCGGGGCGTTTGCTTCAGCGCCTGATCCAGGATGCCCGAGCCCACGCCGCCGGCCAGCATAATCACTTTGTCAAAGCCCAGTTGGCGGGCATGCTCGGCGTGCTCGAAGGTGAGCAGAGAGCCCGCAATGAGGGGTTGCCCAAACTTATTGCCGAAATCAGAAGCCCCATTGGAGGCTTTGATGAGAATATCCATAGGCGTTTGGTAGAGCCAGGGCCGCTCGGGCATGGCCTTCTCCCAGGGGCGGTTCTCCATCAGGCGGGAGTAGGCGGTCATGTACACTGCGGTTCCGGCCAGCGGCAAAGAGCCTATGCCGCCCGCCATACGGTCGCGGATTTCCCCTCCGCTGCCGGTGGCTGCCCCGTTGAAAGGCTCCACGGTGGTCGGGAAGTTGTGGGTTTCCGCTTTAAGCGAGACCACGGTATCCACGTCTTTTTTGCTATAGTGGGACGGTTCGTCCGGGCGCTCCGGCGCAAATTGCCGCAACTTTGGGCCCTTCAGGAAAGCTACGTTGTCTTTGTAGGCCGAGACGATGCTGTTGGGGTGGGCTTTGGACGTTTTCCGGATCATAGTGAAGAGGGAGTCCGGCTGCTCCTGCCCGTCGATTACGAAGGTTCCATTGAAAATCTTGTGCCGGCAGTGCTCGCTATTGATTTGCGAAAAGCCGAATACCTCCGAGTCGGTCAGCTTGCGCCCAATACGCTCTGCTACTTCCTCCAGGTAAGCCACTTCTTCCTCGCTGAGGGCCAGCCCTTCCGCCGCATTATAAGCTGCGATATCCTCAACAGGCCGGATGGGCTCCGGTTGGATGTGTATGGTGAACAGCTGCTGGCCGAGCCCGTCGAAGCGTTGCTTGAGCATAGGGTCGAAGGGCGTCGTTTCCGAAAAAGGCGTATACTGCTCGATTCTCCGGATGCCATTGATGCCCATGTTTTGGGTGATTTCCACGGCGTTGGTGCTCCAGGGAGAGACCATTGCTGCCCGTGGCCCGATGAAGCGGCCGTCAACAGCGGGCCCTTCCAGCTTAGGCTGATGGCCAAACAGCCAGGTGAGTTTGGCAACGTCGCTGTCGGTAAGCGCGGCTGTGGCCTGAACAGCAAAAAGGATTCGTTGGGGGTCTCCGAAGAAGTGGATCATCAGCTTATGGATTTAACATTTGCGCAAAGAGACGGAAACAAAATGAGTTAGACCGTTTGAGGTTTTGCGAAATTTTATAAGCAACTGAAGACTTGGAAGTTGCGTTAAAATATCGCAAAAGCCTAAAAAGAGAACGGTCTAACTCATTTCCGTCAGACTACAAAGGTCGCTTGTTCGGGTTAAATTGCCAAGGTTTTGAGAAAGGGAGTTGGGATTTCTCCGGTGGCAGCGCGGAGTGTGGAATCTGAGCAAGCGCTTTATGCTTGTCAGCCCGGCAAGTGCGCTTTTATTGGCCATTTCTTACGATATTGGGACGCTATAAAGCAACACCTCATGACAACCATGAATCAGACCGCAAACTGCAAGCGCTGTGGCAGGGGACTTTCCGGCGACTTCTGCTCCGCCTGCGGGCATCCGGGCAACCTCAAGCGGATCGACGGGCGCTATTTGCTGTCCGAAATCAGCAGTGTGCTCAACTTTGACAAAGGCATATTGTACACCGTCCGGGAACTCCTCCTCCGGCCGGGGGAAAGCGTGCGCCGGTACATCAGGGAAGACCGCAGCAAGTTGATGAAGCCGGTCATTTTTGTCATCGTTTGTTCGCTGCTTTATTCCCTGGCCCAGCAGTTACTGCATTTTGAGGCAGATTATGCGGAGGCTAATGCAAAGGCGGCCGGCGAATCTGCTGTGAGGGATATACTGGTATGGATGCAGAAAAACTATGGTTATGCCAATATAATGATGGCTTTTGTGATTGCCCTCTGGGTTCGGCTGTTTTTCCGAAAGGGAAGCTATAACTACTTTGAAGTCCTGATTTTGCTGTTTTACGTGCTCGGTGTAGGGATGTTGATTCTTGCTGTGTCTGGGATTGGTGAAAGCCTTGTTGGGTTCAGGCTGCTCAGTATTGGCGGGTTAATTGCATTTGTTTATGCCGGATGGGCGGTTGCCTGGTTTTATGACAAGCGAAAGAAAATCAACTATCTCAAAGGGTTTTTAGCCTATGCGATAGGGACCGTCACTTCATTTGCTGCGGCGATCCTGATCGGCATGTTGATTGATGCGATGACCTGAATTTAGAAAAGACAGGTTCAGAGAAGTGGCTCCCTGAATTAAGTGGCTTGTATTTTACCTTTTTAAGGTACTGCAATGTTCAAATATCAGTTATTTGCAGTGAGATCAATTGATGAAATTATGGATTAGAGGAAGCCGTTTTTTGATCAGAAAGCTGTAAATTGTATGAAAACTACGAAATGGCGCCCAAAAGAATTAATATCGTACAAAAAGGAAGCGATACGGGGAATATTGATTATTTCAGAAGTCTCAGCAAATTGGAAAGGTTGGTTCACCTGGAGCAATTAAGAACAAAATATATGAAGTGGAGCCATGATACTGAACAAGGATTTCAAAGAGTTTATCGGGTTGTTAGAAAAACATGAAGTATTTCAGGATGAATCAGGAACGATAAAATTTATAGGCCTGCAAGATCTTATAAAGAATAAAAAAAGTACAGGCAGGCTTCAGGATTTGGCCGATGTGGAAATGCTGGAGCGTGTTAACAGAGACAGCGAAGACCAATAAACATTCCTTAAAATCCGTCCCAAAATGTAAAGCCGAACGATCGCAAGCCCGGGAGGCGGTATCATTGTGCCATTATTCACGTAAAAAGCACACCATGATACCACCCCGGACAAAACGTTTCCTCACCCGCCTGCTGCCCTTTGGGCTCATCTGGTTGCTGGCTGGCTGGGTATTCCTGCTGATTGAGCATGCGGCTACAGCCGGCATCGACACCCTGCCTTCCACCGTCATACAGATGGACTGGCGCATATTTGTAGTGGCTAGCTTTGCGGTGACCGCAGCGGGCTTTTTCACGGGCTATCTGGAGCTGCGCTTCCTGGACCCCTGGCTGGGGCACCTGCATTTTGCGCGGCGCTTGTGCCTCAAGCTGATGGCCTATGCCGGTATTTTTTCGTTCGTGATCCTCCTGACATTTCCTATGGTAGCGAGCCTGGAGATGGGCATCAGTGTGCTGCAGCCCGAAGTATGGTCCCGGTATCTGGATTACCTCACGAGCATTACCCACCTGAGCACAGGCGTGCAATTGGGCGCAAGCCTGCTGTTGTCCCTGTTTTACGCTGAAATCAGTGAGTTTATGGGGCAAAACGTCCTAACTAATTTCTTCACCGGCCGCTACCACCAACCGGTGGAGGAGGACCGGGTTTTCATGTTCCTGGATATGAAGTCGTCCACGACGATTGCAGAACAGCTTGGGCACCAAAGGTACTTCCATCTGCTGAAGGCTTATTACGGCTGTTTTTCGGAAGCCATCATCGACCACGGCGGGGAAATCTACCAATACGTTGGGGACGAAATCATCCTTTCCTGGCCGTACCGGCAAGGGCAAAAGGACAACCGGCCTCTGAACTGCTTCTTCGCCATGCGGGACAGCCTGCGGTCCAAAGCCCTGTGGTTTAAGCAAAATTTCGGGGTAGTGCCTGCCTTCAAAGCCGGCATACATCTAGGCAGGGTGACCACGGGCGAGATCGGGATGATCAAAAAGGAAATCCTGTTTTCAGGCGATGTGCTCAATGCCACTGCCCGTATTCAGGGCCTCTGCAACAGCTACGGCGTAGACCTGCTCCTTTCTGAGGAAATGCTGCAGCAGGTGGCGCTGACGCCTGCCGATCAGGTGAAAAGGCTGGGGGAGGCGACGCTCAGGGGGCGGTCCGCTTCTGCTCACCTCTTTACGGTTCAGCGGACGGCGCCGGAGCCTGCGCGGGCTCTTTCCCGGTGGATTCCGGCGGTGGCTTTGCTTTAAAGCATCAGCATAATTAGCGTCAAAATAATCCCACCGGCGGTGAAGTAAAGCCCCTTTTTGAAGATATCGGTACCCGGCATGAACATCCAGAATGCGGAAATCACAAAAAACAGCAATGATACTCCGAAGAAAATATTCAGGAA
Source organism: bacterium (assembly GCA_024742755.1). Lineage (GTDB taxonomy): Bacteria > Bacteroidota > Bacteroidia > Chitinophagales > Saprospiraceae > Phaeodactylibacter. Next base: position 16,426 of record JANSXW010000042.1, read on the forward strand.
ATACAGCGGGCTATTCGTGGTGGCTTTGTGAAGGCTCGTCATTTTATCCAGCACAAGGGGGAGTTTCTTTACGGTATACTGAGCCATGCCCGTGGACTGATCAAAGGTGCCATTATTGAAATAGACCAGATTGCCCTCTGTTTTTTCAACCTTGAGGTTCTTAATATTGAGTGCCTTACCGAGTTCAGCAGTAGTGGTGGCCGGAGGTAGCTGTTTCTCAATTACGGTTTCTTTTTTGAGGAAGTCCGTTTTGCGGAAAATCAGCACCATGCCGCTAATCGCATAAACCGCCATAATGCCAGCCAGAAAGAAGCCGAGGTAACGGTGGTAAACCCGAAAGGTATTGCTGAGCTTGCGTTTGTCCATTGAGCAATATTTTTATAATCTGCAGTTGAAGGAATGAAGCATTTGGCAGGGGCAGGCAAACTTACGGACTCTTTTCTGTTTCCGGTCAAATGGAATGCTTCAATCTACCAAAATAATACGCCCGCTGGAGGGAAGCTGATTCAATTGTGCTTTAAAAACACCTGCCAGCAAAGCAAAACCCGAAAGCTTTGTATTTTAGCAACTGCCAATCAACGAAAACCAACTGCCATGAAGCAAATCCATTCCCATCCCCTGCTGTTCATCCTGCTGCTGGCCCTTCCCATTTGGATACAGGGGCAGGCCCTAAAGCCAGCCGTACCGGAGCGTGTCGGTATTTCTTCCGATCGCCTGTCGCATCTGGACCGCACTTTTCAGGAATATGTGGATAATGGGCAGTTGCCCGGCGCGGTAGTCCTCGTCGCCCGAAAGGGGCAGGTCCCCTACTTCAAAGCCTTTGGAGACCGGGATATGGAAAAAGGCGACCCCATGCCTAAGGATGCCATCTTCCGCATCGCTTCCCAAACCAAGGCGATCGTCAGCGTTGGGGTTATGATGCTGCAGGAAGAAGGCAGGCTGCTGATCAGTGACCCGGTGGGCAGGTACCTGCCGGAATTCATGGAGACTACCGTGGCGGTCGCGAAGGAAGAAGGCGGGTACGAAGTAGTGAAAGCCGAGCGCCCGGTCACCATACGCGACTTGCTGACCCATACGGCTGGTATCGGCTACGGATACGGCCCCGCAGAGGATGCCTGGGAAGCAGCAGGCATTCAGGGCTGGTACTTCGCTGACCGGGAGGAGCCCGTGCGGGAGACGATACGGCGGATGGCTGCCCTGCCCTTTAATGCACAGCCGGGCGAGCGTTTTGTGTACGGCTACAATACGGATATCCTTGGCGTGCTGATTGAAGTGGTTGCCGGACAGCCCCTGGACGAATTTCTCACCAAACGCATTTTTGAGCCTCTGGGTATGGAGGACACTCATTTTTACCTGCCTAAGGAGAAGATTAACCGTTTAGCTACGGTCTATTCCAAAGAAAAAGAGGAGGGTAAGCTGGAACGTGCGCCCACCCCCGGGCACATGCGTGGGCAAGGGCACTACGTGGAAGGCCCCCGGGCCAGCTTTTCCGGCGGGGCAGGCTTGCTCAGTACCGCTATGGACTACGCCCGCTTCCTGCAAATGATGCTCAATGGCGGCACCTATAATGGCAAGCGTATCCTGTCCCGAAAGACAGTGGCCCTGATGACTACCGACCACATGCGCGATATCCCCTACGGACCGGAAGGGCAGGGCTTTGGGCTCGGCTTTAAGGTGGCTACCGACCTGGGCGCCCGTGGCACCCTGGGTTCGGTAGGCGACTACAGCTGGGGCGGCGCTTACCATTCCCATTATTGGGTCGACCCGGCGGAGGAGCTCGTGGTGGTCTACTTCACGCAAGTCATCCCTGCCCGCGGGCTGGACGACCATGCGAAGCTTAGAGCGTTGGTGTATCAGGCGCTGGAGTAAGGTCGCCGTTTTCAGTCGTCCTATTCTCATTGGGGCAGGGCAAACCCCACCACCACATTCCCCTTCGGCGTTCCCAGTTTTTCCCCGCCACAGGCAACTGCAATGTACTGCCGTCCTTCCACTTCATAGGTAGCCGGCGTAGCAAAAGCGGCAGCAGGCAGGCGGGTGGACCACAGCAGCGCTCCGGTATGCCGGTTGAATGCCCGGAAGTACCCATCTTTGGTGGCAGCGATGAATAACAGGCCATTCGCAGTAATTACGGGCCCACCGTAGTTTTCACAGCCGGTCGGCGGATGCCCTGCTGCCTTCAGTGAATCAGTATCACCTAGTGGAATAGACCAATGGTATTCACCTGTATTGAGGTCAATCGCGTGCAGGGTGCCCCAGGGCGGTGCAATGGCGGGAAGCCCCTGTGCATCCAGGAACTTGGTGTAGCCGGTGTGCCGGTAAGGTAGAGGGGCAGTTGCGGCCACGTCGTCCGTAGGTTCCTTTTGGTCTGCTACATCGTACAAAAAGTCCAGAATAGCGTCTTTTTGTGCTTCTTCGAGTTGCGGGAAGCCCGGCATCATGCCTTTGCCATTGGTGATGAGCGCGGCGGTCTCTCCACGCGTCAGGCGGTTGGCTATTCCCGTAAGCGCCGGATAACCGCTTTGGGGCAGCCCCTGCCGGTCTTTTTGGTGGCAGGCGGCGCAGTAACTCAGGTAAAGCTGTGCTCCGGGGCTGACCGGCGTTTCACTTTTTGCAGGTTCCATTTGCAGGATCCACGGCATTTCATTGGCGTTGACATACAATATACCTTTCTCCGGATCGGTTCCGGCACCACCCCATTCCGCACCACCGTCGTAACCGGGCAGCAACAGGACCGGCCCGATGGCAGGAGGAGCATACCGGCGGTTGTCTAATTGACGAAGTGTGGCTTGCAGTTCCTCCGGATTGGGCGCATAGGGGCTGATATTATCCACAGAAATATCGGCAGCCTGCCGGGCAAAAGGCCGGGGCTTTACCGGGACCGGTTGTGTGGGGGAGGCCTGCTCGCCTTCGAGTCGGGAAGGGGGCACCGGCACCTCCTCAATATCAAACAATGGTTCCCCGGTACGACGGTCAAAAACAAATACAAAGCCTTGTTTGGTAATTTGGGCAACGGCGTCAACAGGCTTCCCTTTATGCGTCACTTTGATCAGATTGGGAGGCGCGGGCGGGTCGCGGTCCCAAAGGTCATGGTGGACAAACTGATAGTGCCAAAGATATGCTCCGGTCCGGGCATTCAGCGCAAGCAGGCAGTCGGCGTAGAGGTTGTCCCCAAGACGGTGCCCACCGTAGAAATCAGGAGAGGCGGAGCCGGTGGGGATGTAAACGATACCCAGATCGGGGTCTAGCGCCATACCTGCCCAGTTATTGGCCCCTCCGGGTATACCTTCGTTGAGGTAGGTGTCCGGATCAGACCAGGTATCATAACCCGGCTCGCCGGGATGGGGGATGGTATGGAATGTCCAAATCAGCGCTCCGGTACGTACATCGAACGCACGGATGTCACCGGGTGCGGCTCCTGCGCCTTCGCCTACCCGGGTCGGCATGATGATAAGGTTGTCGAAAATAGTGCCCGGTGTATTGGAGACGATGAATTTATCCTTCGCTACAGCGGGCAGCCCGGTGTGGAGGTCCACCCGCCCGTTATCACCAAAGCTTGAAATGAGCCTTCCATCTAACGCATTGAGGGCATAAAGATAAGCTCCGCTCGTATACAGCACCCGTTTGTCCGCTCCATCTTCCCAATAGGATATGCCCCGGCTGGTACTGTGCCAGATGTGCCCGGGGTCGCCAAACCGCCAAACTTCTTCCCCGGTAGCAGCGTCGAGGGCAAAGGCACGTAGACCGGCGGTAACTCCGTAAAGCATGCCATTGGCAATTATTGGGTTCATTTGCATCTGCCCGGAATCCGGTGCGGCATACGTCCAGGCAACTTCCAGCTCATGCACGTTTTCCGGAGTGATTTCATCAAGGGTGGTGTAGTGGCTGCGGCCCGGGTCACCCAGGTAGTGGGCCCAGTTTTGATAATAAGATTGAAACGGGTCGGCGGAGGGGCTCTTGTCGGATTGGCAGGCAGGAAACAGCACAACAGCGAGCCAAAGCAAACCAACTGGCTTCAGAGAAGCTGGTAAAGGGCTAAAATGAACAATGGAGCACGGTTTAAACGTATCGTTAGGAACTGGCATAGCGGGTAACGGAGCTTAGAGTGATCAACAACTAGTCGCTCTAAAGTTAAATAAAAAAGGGCCGGCTTTGAGACCGGCCCGACAATTGGGTTCGTTAGGTGCTACAGCAGCAGGCGCGTTGGCTAACCTGCGCTTTTAATCCAGGTTAAAGGGCGCCGGTGCTTTTGCGGCGGCTGGCGCAATCCGGTAGGCCACACTGAAATTGACCAGGTAATCCGCGAATGCGGCATCGCCGTTTCGGGGCTGACCGGTGGCCTGCTCGGTTTCCAGGTCGGTAAGGCTCTGCGGGCGGTTGCGGAGCATAGCGACCGGCACAGAAAGGCTGACGGTCGTCCGGCTGTTCATGAGGGTCAGCCCGGGCTCCAGCGACAGCACTTCTCCGGGCCGCCGGAACCCTCCACTGCCGCCGATGAGGTCCTCTACCGGTACGGCTTCATAACGGGCACCAATGGATACGCTCAGTGTAGGTACAGGGGTGTTGTAGCTGAATCCGCCCCTCAGCCCGTATTGGTCCGGGACCGACATGATGGATTCATTTTGCAGAATCGGGCTCAGCGTTTCCCGAAAGGTCCGTACACCATTCGTTTCCCTGGGGTTGGCCAGGTAAAAAGCGCCCGCGTAAGCAAAAAGCGCAGGAGACAGCTGCTGAAAGAACTGCAGGTCTACCGTCAGGCCAAAGCCGCCATCGCCGGGTTGTATGGACTGGTCGACCGGGCGGACCTGAGGAGTGCCTTCCGGCCCTACATTGTAAAAAATGTCCGTTGCGTTGTAATCGCCCGTAGGCAGCTTCACGCCCAGCCCAAGCGCAAGGTTGCCTTTGGGGTTGCGCGCAGGATCGAAGAGCCAGTACCCCAGGCCCAGCCGTACATCAGCGAGGCCACGGGAAAAGGTCGTATTGCGCTCCTCCCGGCCATGTTCGTACAAGGAAGAACGGGCGTTGACCACAAACGGGAGAATGGCGGTGGCATACATCCGGTTGCTCAGGCTGTAGTTGACCGAAAAGTCCCAGGCATGGGCATGGTTGATGACCTCCGTTTCATTCGAAACCCGGTCGGGCTCCTCGTGCGTGCCCCGGAAGTGGCGGAAGGATTTGAAATAGCGGTAGTTCATCCCGATCTGCCATTCACCGGCAGACAGGAGGTTGGAGGAAAGATTGTTGCCGCCACAGGAAGAGAAGTGGCGGATGGCTACGCAGCCTTGCCCCTGCAATTGAAGGGTGCTGAGGCTGGCGAATAGCAGGAGGGTCAAAATACTTTTATAATGGGTATTCATTGATAATTGAGTTTTAGATGGGCAGGCACGGTACAGGTAGAACTGTACATCAGTACCCCCCTGAATCGCATTCAGGGAGTGTGTGCTTTCCCAACATAGTCTTGAATTGGCCAATTGATTTCAGGTGCGGAAATCAGGCTCTGGGAGGAGGGTCAGGGAGCGATAGGCTGGCCGTGGAGGCCGGCTGCTGAAAGAAAAACGAACCCCGGGCAGTGGCGGCCGGCACCGATGGAAATGGGTGCAGTGGCGGGTCTACCCTGAATTTGGAAAACAGCTGATCGAGCAAAGCCCGTCCGCTGTTCGACTCATCAGAAACTGGGGGCATGGCTTGGAGGTACTCTACCAGTTGGGTGGAGTCTGCCGCGATTTTGTAGTGTACGGTTTCGCCCCCGATTTCTTCAGATAGAATGAACTGACTGCTGTAGCCGATCAAAGCCGGATGGAAATCTTCTTCAATGATGGCGACCTGATAGGAAGCGCCGGTGCTGGCTTTGAGGGCTTCCGCCAATTGCGCCTCACGCTGGTCCATTTTGCGCTGCACTTCAATAACGTGCAGGGTTTCCACCACTAAATGACCGGCCATCCATTGGAAGGCAATCAGGAAAAGCAATAGCGATGAGGTTAGTGGTCGCATGCAGTCAATTGGGCATAACTCTAGCCTAAAGGTAGGAAATTCTTTGTATAAACTATCTGCCGTTATTTTTATTTGTGCCCATGCTCTGAAATTGAGGCGCAAGTGTGCCGTCTTTTGCTGAAAAAGTGATTATTTGCGGGCTATCAGTCATCAAAAAACACGGCCTTATGTCTTCAAAAACGGTCTTTGCCGCCTGGTTCCTGCCCTTGTTGTTATCCGTTGCCTGTTCGCCCAAACTAGCAGAGCATAAAGAGAAAGCCTCCGCCGGAAATCCTGTTTTCCCCGGTTGGTATGCCGATCCGGAGGGCATTATCTTTGGGCAGGAGTATTGGATTTACCCCACCTTCTCGGATCATTATCCACAGCAACGGCAACCCTCCAAAGCAAGCCCGGCACAACTGGCCCTGCGCAAAAACGCCATCAATGAGCAGTACTTGGAGCAGACTTTTTTTGATGCCTTTTCTTCCCGCGACCTGATCAACTGGGAGCGCCATCCGCGGGTATTTGATATTGAATGGGCAGACTGGGCTTCCTACGCCATTTGGGCGCCAGCCATCACGGAAGCGAACGGGCAATACTATCTTTTCTTTTCGGCTAACGACATCCAAAGTGAAGCCGAAGTGGGCGGGATAGGCGTAGCGGTGGCGGATCAGCCTTCGGGGCCCTTCAAAGATGCGTTGGGCGGGCCTCTGATCAGTACTTTTGAGCATGGGGCGCAACCGATAGACCCCTTCGTGTTCAAAGACGATGACGGCCAGGCGTACCTCATCTACGGTGGCTGGCGGCACTGCAATATGGTGAAGCTGAGCGATGACCTGCTGAGTGTAGAGCCTTTTGAAGATGGCGAAGTCTACAAGGAAATTACCCCGGAGCAGTACGTGGAAGGGCCATTTATGTTCAAGCGGGACGGGCGGTATTACTTCATGTGGTCGGAAGGCGGCTGGATGGGGCCGGACTACAGCGTAGCGTATGCCATCGGAGATTCCCCCCTCGGCCCGTTTGAGCGGATTGGGAAAGTACTGCAGCAGGACACGGCTATTGCTACCGGGGCCGGGCACCATTCAGTCATTATTCTGCCAGAGCAGGACCGTTACTATATGGTCTACCACCGCCGTCCACTCGGTACTGATAACCCCCATCACCGGGAGGTTTGTATAGACGAGCTGAAGTTTGATGAGAAGGGCTATATTTTGCCGGTTGAGATGACCCGGCGGGGAGTCATGGCGAACCCGCTTCAGTCGCCCTGATATGGTTCGGAATCAACGCTCCGGCTCCAACCTGACCCCCTGAGTGGTAAAGGACAAGCCCTGTTGGCCTGATGTTGAGATCATAACTGCTTCAAACAGGGGAGGGGTGCTTTCGGTAGAGGTCCGCCAGTCAAAAAGGAAATTGGCACCCGTGCCCCCTTCGCGGTCGACTTCGTCAATAACGATTTCAACGGTTTCCATAGGGGCAATAAAAATAGGCCTGGCAAAGTAGTTTCGGATTGGGGTGCCATGGGTATCGTAGTACACGGCCTCTTCGATATAGACCGTATCCTTTCGGTTCACATTGCGCAAGCTGATGGTCGCCGTAAGGTCATGGGTGCGGTGCTCGGTCTGACTGTAAATCTGGGAATAGACCGATAAATAAGTCGTGCCCAAAGCCAGAGAATCAGAGTTTGGAATTTCAATCATCCGGTCTTCCCAATTGACAGGGTTAATGGAGCTGATTTCTTCTCTGGGGGTGCAGGAAGCCAGGATAAGCGAAATAGCTAAAGAGAAACCGTTTTTCATGGGCTGCGGCATTTGATTTGTGGTGATGAAGCTACTGATTTTAGCTAAAAAGCTAATTTTTAATCTCCCTGTCGATCAACTCAAGAATACCCTCCAGCTCTTCCATCAGGGGCAGGTAGTGCGTGTCCGTGGTGCCTGCACAGGCCAGCAGAAAGAGGAGCAGGTGGTTTTCAAAAGACCGGGACTGCAACAGGGGCAGATTGGAAGGCGCATTTTGGGAGGGCGCCAGGTCGGCCCCGATGGCTGATAGGCCTGCCTGTTCCAACACCGTACGGATACTGTAGCGGTCGCTCAGAAAGGTGCCGAGGATACGTGTGCGCTCCTCCTCCTGGTCCTGTTCCTGCCGGGCCACATCTTCCAGGGTGGCAATCCAGTTGGTCAGGCGGCGGCGTAGCTCAGGATTGGATAAGTCGCGGAGGCTGCCGGAGTTGATCATCTCATTCAGCAGCGAGTTGTTGGGGTTGAACGCGATATCGTAAGCGAAGGTACTATAGAGCAGTTTGGAGAATGCAGACTCATCCCTGAGCGTGGTGGAGTCACTCATAAACCCGAGGATAGCGCGGGCACCTTCCGCATTTTGCCGATTGAGGGCAATAAGGTTTTCCAGTTTGTATTGGCTGACTTGAAACTCTTCCTGCAATCCCTTCAGGTATACCTGTTCCTTGTCCCGGGTCTGACGCTGTTCATTGCTGTTGTTGATGGCCAGGGCGATGAGGATGCCGGCCACCACCAATACGATTTCCCCGAGTGCATACAACAGGTACTGTCTGACGCGCTTTTCAGCAATCAATTGCTGGCGGATTTTCCGGAAAAACTTGATCATAGTCTTGGGTTCTGGCTTTTAGTTAAAAATCCGTATCCGCCTCATCCAGCTCCAGTTCCTTAATCCAGATGTTCCTGTACAATACATCGTGCCCTTCGGATTGCAGTTTGATGCCACCGGGGGTATCTGTAATGCCAAAGCCCTTATCGTTGCCACCGTCCAATCCGGAGTATTTTCCGCCCCAGACTTTATTGACGGGTACATTTTGGTGCACTTTCTGACCATTGAAATACATGCTGACCAGCGGTTGCTCCACTAGTTGGCCATCCTTAAACCGGGCTGCGCGGAAGGTGATATCATAGGCATTCCATTGGCCGGTCCCGTTGTAAAAGGCGTAGGGGGATTCGGTTTCATTGATGACCGTGGCCATGCCATGTTTGGTGCTGTCTCCATCCAGGATTTGAATTTCATACCGGTTTTGCAGATAAACCCCACTGTTGCCACCCTCGTTGGGCACCAAAAACTCTACGTGCAGGCGGAAATCCCGGTACTTCTGCTTCGTTACAATATCGGCCGCACCGTACAAGCCACCAGCAGAGGCAGGGTCGTTGCTGTTCAGTGCAGTCCCTTCATCAACGGGGTCCGCCACCATCTGCCATTTGATGGGCAGTGCTGCTGCAAAGCGCGGGCCTTCCCAATAGGTCCATTGCTCCTCCAGCATCGCTCTTGAGCCGTCAAATAATACTTCTGCACCCTCCACCGGTTTCATGTGGACACCAGGCCGTTCCTTCCCGGAAGCGCCGGAAGCCTCCTTGTTTAGCGTGGGAGAACAGGCACTTAAAAATCCTGCGAGGAGCCCTCCTCCAATTATCCAGAGCAGATGCTTGGTTTCCATGAGCTGTTGTTTTAGAATCCTGAATTTAAGAGGGATTATTGGATTAGAATAACATTTCGACTATTGTTAACGGGTTAGGATGTACAGATTCGTGGGAGGAAGAGGGGCCAGGGAATGAGGCAGACATTCCGTACCTACGGCACGGTAGTCGTTTGAAGCCAACATTTTACCTGTATAGCGCACCTAAAGGCGCGTTGGTCACCTCTGGGAAATTGGAAATTTTGCGAAATTATGGGCCATCACTTCTGTCGCTAAAGGACAGTTGATTGGCTCAACGCCTGATAAACCCATTCCGCGCTTCTGACCGCGCCTTCCATGTACCCCGGGAAGGCATCTGCTGTTTCCGAGCCTGCAAGGAAAAGACGTCCATTCCAGTATGGCTTACGGTACATTTCGTGCCCGTTGTTTTGGTGGGGGATGATTGTGCGTTCGTACGGGGCATAGGTGAAAGGCTCCTTTGCCCAAACCGCCTCTTCGTAGGAAGTAAACTCAAGGGCAGGTTGCCCAAAGAGCTTCAAGAGTTGCCCTTCAACCAGCCGTTTTCGATCCGGGGCGCTCAGGTTTGCCATATCATTCCTAAGAAAACCCTTTAAAGCAAAGTGTCCCTCCTCAGCATCTGTATGGTCATAAAGCTCTGTGAACGGCCCCGTTTGGCTAAAGGCAGTCCCCGTCTGCCCATTCTCCCTCCAAAAGGGTTGATCATAAGCCACCCCGGCTTTGATGGACTCGCCCATCCAGGTGTGGGTTTGCTGCATAAGGCGGGTCAAGGCATCCGGCAGAGTAGGCTGTAGCTCGATACAGTGGCTTAGCAAATGAGGCGGAAGGGTGGAAACGACGACTTTGGATTTGATAGTTGATGCTCCACTAAAGGTGTAAACCCCATCTGCCTTTGCATGCACCTTCTCAACCGGCGTATCCAAAAGCATAGCTTCATCCGGAAGATGCCGGGCAAGTGCCTTTATCAGTGCGGAAGTGCCCCCCTTTATCCGGTAGCTGGGATCGTTATTTGGAGGGAGCGGGATGGACTGTACCGGCATCTGATGCTGCTGCTCAAACAGTGCACTGGCCCCCAGCCGCTGCTGAAAAACCGGGAGATTCAGTTCGTTCAGCAGTTGCACCAGGTGCGTGTGCTTTTGGCCCAGCCAGGTGGCACCCATTTCAATGTTCACCGCTTCTCCAGTGGTCTTTGTCCATATCCTGCCGCCCAGCCGGCCGCGGGCCTCAACGATTAGTACAGCGTAGCCTGCTTTCCTCAGGAAATAGTTGAAGGCCAGCCCTGTCAGCCCACCTCCTATGATTAGCACATCTGCTCTTCGCATCGTCCTTGTTTTGTCCGCTTTTCCTATCACCAACAACCCAGCTTAAGTTTTGGATGAAAAGGGAGGGTTTCGATGAACTGCCCGGGTCACTACTTGTTACATTTTCCTGGCATCAGATCCTCGTCGCCTGCCTGTTTATTGTATAGCTATTATCTATGTGCCTATAAATACAATAAATAACGTTTATCCTATCTTTACATTTTTAAGCAACCAAATAACCATTCACCATGGAAAAAAATACAGAGCAAAGCAAGCCGAATAACGGTAAGGTCTGGGATGTGAATCAATCCAGCCGCTGTCCGTTTATGAACGGCAAGCTTGAGCACGGCGCTGGTTCGGGCGCTTCCAACCGCGATTGGTGGCCCAACAGCCTTAATCTTTCCATCCTCCGTCAGCATTCCGAATTGTCCAATCCCATGGGCAAGGATTTCGACTACGCTAAGGAGTTCGAAAGCCTGGACTACGAAGCCCTGAAAAAGGACCTTCATGAGCTGATGACCGACTCTCAGGACTGGTGGCCAGCCGACTATGGCCACTACGGGCCTTTCTTCATCCGTATGGCCTGGCACAGTGCGGGTACCTATCGTATCGCCGACGGGCGTGGTGGTGCCGGTGCGGGCACACAGCGTTTCGCGCCACTGAACAGCTGGCCGGACAATGCGAACCTGGACAAAGCCCGCCTCCTGCTGTGGCCTATTAAGCAGAAGTACGGCAAGCAAATCTCCTGGGCGGACCTTATGATCCTGACCGGTAACGTGGCACTGGAGTCTATGGGCTTCAAGACCTTCGGCTTTGCCGGTGGCCGCGAAGACGTTTGGGAACCAGAAGAAGACATTTACTGGGGCCCGGAGGGCGAATGGCTGGACGATAAGCGCTATACAGGCGACCGGGAGCTGGAAAACCCGCTCGCTGCCGTACAAATGGGCTTGATTTATGTGAACCCGGAAGGGCCTAACGGCAACCCTGACCCCATCGCTTCTGCCCGTGACATCCGCGAGACGTTCGGCCGTATGGCGATGAATGACGAGGAAACTGTAGCCCTGATTGCCGGAGGCCACACTTTCGGCAAGACCCACGGCGCGGGTGATCCGGAGAAATACGTTGGCGCAGAGCCTGCAGGTGCAAGCATCGAAGAGATGAGCACCGGCTGGAAAAACACATTGGGCGAAGGCAACGGTGAGCATACCATTACTTCCGGACTGGAAGGCGCCTGGACAGATACGCCAACACAGTGGAGCAATAAGTACTTCGAGAACCTGTTCAAGTACGACTGGGAGCTGACCAAGAGCCCGGCAGGTGCCCATCAGTGGCAGCCAAAGGATGGCGCAGGTGCAGGTACCGTGCCTGACGCGCACAATCCCGAGAAGAAGCACGCGCCATTCATGCTGACGACTGACCTGGCGCTGCGCATGGACCCGGCTTACGAGAAAATTTCCCGCCGCTTCTACGAAAACCCGGACGAATTTGCGGATGCTTTTGCCCGTGCGTGGTTCAAGCTGACCCACCGCGATATGGGGCCAAAGGCGCGCTACATAGGGCCGGAAGTGCCTGCGGAAGAACTAATCTGGCAGGACCCGGTACCACCGGTAACCCACAAGCTGATCGAGGAGGAAGACATCACCAAGCTGAAGCGCATGATCCTGGCTTCCGGCCTCACCACTTCGCAACTGGTGTCCACAGCTTGGGGCTCCGCTTCTACTTTCCGCAATTCCGATAAGCGGGGCGGTGCCAATGGTGCACGCATCCGCCTGGCGCCACAGAAAGACTGGGAAGTCAATAACCCGGCTCAGCTGGCGAAGGTGCTGGAAACCATGGAAGGCATTCAGAAGGAGTTCAACGGAGGCGCAATGGGCGGCAAAATGGTTTCCCTGGCCGACCTCATCGTACTCGGTGGCTGCGCAGCGATTGAAGAAGCGGCCAAGAAGGCAGGTTATGATGTAACGGTGCCATTCACACCGGGCCGTACCGATGCCACACAGGAGCAGACCGACGCTGCATCTTTTGATCCGCTGGAGCCTGCAGCAGACGGTTTCCGTAACTATATGAAGACGCAGTACTCTGTTTCTGCAGAGGAAATGCTGGTCGACAAGGCACAGCTGCTTGCCCTTACTACGCCGGAAATGACAGCGCTGGTAGGCGGTATGCGCGTACTGGATACGAATTACGATCAGTCGCAGCGTGGTGTATTTACGGATCGCCCCGGCACGCTTTCCAACGACTTCTTTGTGAATGTCCTTGATCTGAGCACCAAGTGGAAAGCCGTTTCAGAAGACGAGACCGTATTTGAGGGCCGTGACCGCAAGACCAATGAGGTGAAGTGGACAGGCACGCGGGTTGACCTTATCTTTGGTTCCAACACAGAGCTTCGCGCCATTGCGGAAGTTTACGGTTGCCAGGATGGAGAAGAGCGCTTTGTGCACGACTTCATCGCAGCCTGGAACAAGGTGATGAACGCAGACCGCTTCGAGCTGAAGCAATAAAAGTCTTTCAGATACAGTAAGCTAAGAGCAGGCAGTCCGGTGACGGGCTGCCTGTTCGTCGTTTTGGGCAATCCGTTCGGGATTATATACCGGGGCGTTGCCGGGCGGGTATCCCGCTAATTTTGCTTCCGTAACCAAAACCGAAGTAAAATGAGCAATCACCCGACTGCCACCAAACAGCTGGCCCGCCTGACCGGGCTTCTTTATCTCATCGTGATCATTTGCGCAGGCTTCAGTCAGGGCTATGTGCGGGGTACCCTGGTGGTGCCCGGCGATGCTGCCCAAACGGCCCTTAATATCCTGGAGCAAGGCGGTTTGTTCCGGCTTGGGCTGGCAACCGACCTGATCGCCTTCACCGCAGATGCCGTTGTTGCCGTACTGTTTTATCAGTTGCTCAAGCCGGTTAACCAGACCCTTTCGATGGTGGCTGCCGCTCTGCGGCTGTTGGCACACCCTGCGATTGCCAGCCTCAACCTGCTCAACCACTACATGGCGCAGCGCGTACTGGAATCAAAAGACTGGGCGCTGTCGCACAGCCCGGAGCAGCTGTATGACCTGTCCCTGCTGTTTATGGATGCACACCGGGCGGGATATCTGATCGCAGGGGCATTGTTTGGCCTACACTGTCTCCTGCTCGGCCTATTGATCTACCGGTCCGGCTTAATCCCCAGAGCTTTTGGGGTATTGATGAGCCTGGCAGGCCTGACTTACCTGATGGAAACATTTGGGGTGTTCCTCTTCCCCGGCAACGATGCACGGCTGGCGCTCCTGGTGGGCAGCGCGGCGGCGCTCGGAGAAGTATCTCTCATGGGGTATTTGCTGGTCAAAGGGCTAAGAAAGCCAGAAACGCAGGAAGTCTAACACTTCCCGCTGAAAGGCCCAGAACTCAATGTCCCGCCACCAGCACCAAAGGCCAGTCAGCGCACCGTAAATCAGCAGGTGGCTGACTGCAAAAGCCCAGAGGATGCAGCAAAGGACGTACACCCAGCCGATCCAGCTCAGCGGATTGAGGTAGGAGAAAAACTCGCTGCCTCCGGAGCCTTTTACGGGCCGGTTGAAGCGCTTCATCACCCGGTGCAAATGTGCTTCAAACCAATCTGCAAAGAAGCAGGGCAGGGAGAAGATGGGGAATTGCCGCCCCTTCATGCTCCGCCCAATGGCTTTCCACCGAAGGTCTACATCACGCGCAATGCCAATTTTGATCCGCCCCGGGTTGCGGGTGGACATGCCGAGGTAAATAAACCGGTAGCCAAAAAGGGAATAGAGGAGTTGCTTCATCGCCGGGTTTTTGCTTTCCGGGGCTAAAATACATATTTGTTGAAATTTTTTGTGTTCAAATTTATGTTTTTTCACGATTGGAGGCAGCACGCCCAAATGAAGCACCCCAAACCCTGGTATTAGCCAGCATTTGGGGTGGTCCGATTCAATTAGACTGTGTTGGGAATGAGGTTTAGTTCAGGATCAGCTTTTGGGTTTTTATGCCTGATCCGCTCTGAAGGTGGAGCAGGTAAGTGCCCCGGGGCAGTTCCTGCAGGCTTAGCTGCACCGAGCCTTGCCCGTTAACGGGGATTTGTCTCAGGGGCTGGCCGTAGAGATTGAGCACAGATAATTGGCCTTCGCCGGTTCCTATCTCAAATTCAACGGTGAGCTGGCCCCGGGCAGGGTTGGGGAAGGCTGAGAAGTGGGTAGGCGTTGTGGTCACCTCCTCACTGGAAGTCAATGTGTTAAAGTCGATCCGCACTTCTGCATCATCAAACTGAGCACCATAGTTACCATCCCAGAATTCTGCATCTATTCCTCCGTGTTCGAAGTAGACATATCTGAGCCCGGTACCGTAGGACGTGAAGACATCGCCGTAAGATTCCCAGCTTTCAGAAAGTTCTACGATATCCGAGTCGTATTCGGCCAGAATATTCATTTCATTATCCAGCAACCTGATAATGGTTTGAGCCTGATCCTGATAGTTGGGGTCATGGCCTTTGGCAAAGTTCCAGGCATCAATCTTAGGTTGCAGGTCAAGGAGCTCAGCAGAGTAGTACTCCCAGAGGTCAATAGTCTGGCTTTTAGAGCACCAGGCATACGAAGTGGTGAAAATACCTGGCAGGCCATTGATGGCCCAGCCACTGCCTCCGTTGTCGATGATGTCCCAACCCGCAAACGTACCTGTGGAGCCGCCACTGTAGTAAACGTGGTTGCCAATAGAAAGGTAGGAGCCATCAATAGCGGCACCAAACTGGCCTGCCCAGTTTTCGGTATCTTCCCCACCATGTGTGAACCGGATTTTCCTGAGCCCCTGCCCGTAATTCAGAAAGTGCCCTTTCACTTGCTGCCAGTTGGCAGTAGTGGTCAGGTCTCCACTGGAATACGAATCTATCACGTTATCATTGGCATCCAGCAGTTCTACATTTAAGAAGTAAATATCGTGGTCAAAGCTCAGTGTTCTGTACCAGTCTGAAAACAGCACAATAGGTGCACGGTCCAGCCACGCTTCGGAATAGCCCACTTCGAGCAGGTCAATGAGCTGTGATTTGCTGCATCGCTGGAAGGAGGTCGCAAAACAGCTGGAGCCATCCATGCCGTAGATGTTGAGCCCCCAGCCGTCACCACCATTTTCGATGATTTCCCAGCCATCAAGGTTGCCTTGTAAGGCGCCTGGGTTTTGGAGGAGGTTTTGGCGCTGCTGCCCAAAAAGGGTGATAGCAGTACTGAAAACGAGCAAAGCAATTGGATAAAAAGCTTTCATAGTAAAAGGTTTTGATCTGGAAAAAATGATTTGGATTGCCTCCCCGTCAGGGAGAATTGGGCACAACGCCTGCTTTGAATAAATGGGCGTTGTGCCTGTGAAACCGGAACAAGTCTATTGCAAACCTCCTGCTCTCGCAGTGGAGATATTTGCGGCAACGCTGTTGTTGACTTTCATTTGTTTCGTGTGCAGGTCCAGCTGAATGCGTGCACCATCACTTTTCTGGAGGTAGACGGACCATTCGTCCCGGTGTGTTTCCCGGAATGAAGCGTGAGCGCCCACCTTGCCGGTTTTGTACTCCACCCAGTCCTTGCCGCATAACTGCTGAAAGTACCCGCTCTTTGGGCCGGCGTAAGCGACATGGGTTACGTTGGTCCCATCAACGCGCGGCGGAGTCCAGGAAGACGGCTCGACTCTAAGCTTGGCCGCCGGGCCGCCCGGGTTCATAATCTGCTCTGCGTACAGGGTATTGCCACGCAGGTAGAGTTTGTATTTGCAATAGGCTTCGGACTGGGTAGTCACCTGACTGGTACCATTGCCTACGACCGGGTCGTTCTTTTGATTGGAAGCAAAATGGCTGTACTCCCGGACATTGATCTTCTTTGCGTCCAGGTCCACGGTGGCTTTCATATTGGCTTTGGTGTTGTAGGTGTTCGTCAGCAAATTCAGGTCCAGGGCATACACTCCGCCACTGGCATTATTGAAATTTGTAACCTTAATGGGCACCCCATTGCCCGCGAAGTCGCTCCTTTGAATCTGAGCCATGGCCGGAGAGGCAAATGCCAGTAGGACAAGGCAACATGCGAGTGCCATGGCAATGGCTTTCGGGCCCGTCTGGCTGAAGAGGGGCTTGTTGTTAATCCAGGGGTTGGCGATGGAAGGGTCTGTGATCGGTTTCATTAGTTTTTTGGTTTTGAAATGAAAGAAAAAAATCATGTGACAAAGTTAGGCCGGCCCCCGGGAGCAGGGAAGCGCTGTTCCACGGGGTCTTGAAAACCGGGAAGAATCACGGGAAGAAGCAGGTAGAAATACCTGGTTTGTGGCAGGGGGCGATGCGGGAGCGCGATTTAGTGTTATCTTACACAGATACTTTTCATCAAAACGAAACACCAATGAACTTAAAACCCAACCTTTGGACCCTGCTTTTCGTACTGGCCGCCGGTGTGCTGGCCTATCAGCAGCTGTCTTCAAAAAGCAATACAGAGACCGCCGGGGTGATTCCTGCCTCAGCTATAGCGGCCGGCAGCGATAGCATTCCCAGCAGAGTGGCCGTGGAGATGATTGCTACTTATATGGAACGCTATCAAAGGGTACTGAGCGATCCGAACGCAAAAATTAATGGCCGTACAGTTTTGGATACGACGGGTGTGGTCGCCATCCCCATTTATTTTAAGCTGGAGCGGAATGAGATAGCCGAAATATTCCGTCAATTTGGCGGGCAGCAGGTTTACGCAGTCCTCGGGCTATTGCCTGGTGCCAACGGGGCCCGGGATACCATTGATTTGATTTTGTCTGATGTGGAGCCGAATAAGGGGAATATCTTCCTGCAGGGGACCTTCTATGATTTTGCTACACCCTGCCCGCCGCTCTGTGATGAGTAGAGCACACCGTGCACGGACTGCTTTAAGCCTCAAAAAACCTAAGCATGTATCAGAACCTGGCACTTCTTTTTGGTAAGGTATACCTTGTCATTTTGGTGGTCAATGTGCTTCTGGTACTGTTGTTGTACAGGCGGCTGCCGGTGAAAGTCCGGAGTATATGGTTTTTCCTGTTGGGGAGCCTGGCTACAGACCTGGCTTCCCGATGGTTGTTTTATCAGGGGGAGAACAACCTCTTCCTGTTGCATATATACACCCTGTGGGAGTTGCTGGCCTGGGGGTGGTTTTTCAACCTGGTGTTCGGGCATGCCTCCAAAGCTCAGCGGCAGTTCTTTGCCGGGATAGGAGGGCTGGGCATACTGCTGGTACTCAATTCTATATTCCTGGAGCCGGTGACGGGCTTCAACTCCAATGCCAAAACCCTTGTACAGGTGCTGCTTGTCGGTTTTGCCATCCGCTATTTTTTTCTGGCTTTTGGGAAAATCGACCTGACTAAAGCCGCTGTACAGGCCGTTACCTTCATCAATTTTGCCGTATTGCTGTATTATTCGGGGACCTTGTTTATATTTATGTTCTCCAGGCTGCTCAAAGAATATGGCGTTGCAAGTGTGCAGCAACACGGGCTCTGGGTCATTAACGCGCTGCTTCTGGTGGTTTTTCACCTCCTGATCTTCATTAGCTTATGGATACCACTCCGGCGCAGACCGAAATTCTGACCACTATTTTTATTGGGATTTTCATCATGTTGCTGCTGGCATTAGCCTTCGCGCTGTTTTTTTATTTCTCTCAGCGCAAATTCCAGGCTCAGCAGATCGCTGCGCAGGAATTGGAAATCGCCCACCGGGAGCAGTTGCTGCTGGCTAGCATCCAATCTCAGGAAGAAGAACGGCAGCGCCTTGCCCGGGAACTGCACGACGAGGTGGGCTCCAAACTCAATGTGATCAATCTGGGGTTGCACCAGCTGAAAAAGCAGGGCGCTACGAATGAGGCACAGCAGTCCTTTCAGGACCTCTTTGGGCTGGTCCGCATGACCACTGAGACCACCCGGCGCATCGCCCACGATTTGCTGCCGCCAACGCTGGAAAAATTCGGGCTGCCTGTGGCCCTGGAAGAGTTGTGTGATCAGTACCGGCAATCGTCACCGGTAGCACTGGATTACGAATTTTCAGAAAGGGATATTCCGCTTGATGCATTGGTTGCCCTCAATTTCTTCCGGGTAGCCCAGGAGTTGCTGTCGAATGCCTACAAGTACAGTCAGGCCACGGCTATCAAAATCACGCTCCACCTGAAGCCTAATGCGCTGGAGTTGGCCTATCAGGACAACGGTATTGGCTTTGACCCCAATGCCCGTGGGCAGCAAAAGGGGATGGGGCTGAAAAATATAGAAAGCCGTATGCGTACCATACAGGCTGATTACCGATTGGATAGCACGCCTGGAAGGGGAACCGCCTTCACGGCACAAAAAACATGGTCATGAGGATTGCTCTGGCAGATGACGAAGCACTCTTCCGCAGAGGCATTGCGCTTATACTGGAAGAAATGGAGGATACGGAGATTATTTTTGAAGCAGACAACGGACAGTCCATGCTGGATCAGTTAGCCCGCGCTCCGGTGCAGCCGGATGTGCTGCTGCTCGATCTAAACATGCCGGTCCTGAATGGCGTGGATGCGGCAAAGGCGCTTCGGGAACAATACCCGGAGCTCAGGTTTATCGTACTGACTACCTATTTTTCCAAATCTTTCGTACTGAGCATGCTGGAGCTTGGGGCCGCGGCATATTTGCCTAAAAATGCCACCCCCGAACTGATGCAAACCACCGTGCGGGAAGTGGTTGAGAAAGGCTTTTTCTACAATGACGAAGTCCTGGCCATCATCCGCGGGAATATGGTGAAACCTAGCCGGCAAAAACTCAGCAAGCCTTTCCAGCCCAACCTCACTGCCCGCGAAAAGGAAGTGCTGCAACTCATTTGCGAAGAACGGACCACACCGGAAATCGCTGAGCAGCTTTTCATCTCCACACGCACGGTGGAGGGGCACCGAAACAATCTCTTGTCTAAATTGCAATGCCGGAACACCGCCGGGCTCGTGGTTGTCGCCCTACAGGAAGGGCTGGTCGATATCAAACGCTTCCGCTTTTAACCCCTCCAATGCAAAAATCAAAATAAAGCGGAAAAATATCGAACCATCTGTTATCTTTGATCACATTGTTAATCAGGCAAGCTGTATGCCTGCTAGTGGATTGAGCCGTAAATGCCTGACCTCTTGAAGTTTTGCATTTGCAAGGGCTTCAGGGGCAAGAAAACTAGCAAGTAATACGGCCTGGTCGCACTAGTTGTCCCCAGTTATTGCCTTAAAAACCTATTGCAAATGCAGTATTACCTTAAAGTACTCCAGAACTACGCCGTATTCGAAGGCCGCGCCCGCCGCAAAGAATACTGGATGTTTGTACTCTTTAACATGCTGGTCAGCTTTGCTGTTGGCTTCGTAGACGGCCTTACCGGTATAGGCTACCTTGGCCTTATTTATAGCCTGGGCGTACTTATTCCCTCCATCGCTGTGGGCGTACGCCGTATGCATGATGTGGGCAAAAGCGGGTGGTTCCTGCTCATCCCGATCTACAACCTGATTCTGGCCGTGACAGAAGGGGAGGTAGGCGCCAATCAATACGGGCCGGACCCTAAGAATCCGGAAAGCGATTTGGTTGACCACCTGGTCAGCTAATTGCGGGATAAAATACGGGGCCGTTTTTTTGATTCGGCCCCGTAGTTTTTTTCTGCAAGCCTACCTCAAAAGATAGGCATCTGCTCATGCTTCAGCGGCCTGTTTAGCTGCTTTATGCTGATGGATACCAGCATGTGTTTATCTTGCTGCAACAATATACTTCCCACTGGAGTAGGCTTGCAAATCGTGGGTGCTTATCTGCGTTAGAGAGCACAAGAACCAAGAGTGCAAAAAAATATGAAAGTCAAGGTTGGTGAGATGAAGCGCTCTGCTCCAAACATAGTCTAAGGTAGGGGCTGATCGACAGAAGGAGGCTCAAAACTATTTCTGTTTCTTTACTAAATCATAGACCGCATCTTCAAAAACCTTCTGAATTTCCCAATCGGTAAAGGGGTACATCTGAAGCATCAAGATAGCGATCAGGTCTTCTCTGGGATCAATCCAGAAAGTAGTAGCGAAGAAACCACCCCAGGAGTAGCTCCCAATTGAGCGGGCTATATCGGTTTCTGTTTTGGCAGAAAGCAGCCCAAAGCCCAGTCCCATATCATTATCACCGGTCTCCAGGTGTGTGGATGTGATCAGGCCTACCGTTTCTGGTTTTAAAACCCGGACACCGTTGAGTGTACCTTTTTGAAGCATCATCTTGCAAAAAAGGAAATAATCCCAGGCAGTGCTGCTAAGGTCTGCACCGCCGGAAAAAAAGGTTTTTGCGCCCTGTACGGGATAGTTGACCAAGGGATAATCTGTAGGAGTTGGTGGTTCGTTCTCAGAAGATTGATAGACCGGAACGAGACGGTCTGCTTTTTCACGGGGCAGGTAAAAATAGGTATCCTTCATTCCCAAAGGTTTAAAGAGCCGCTCTGAAAAAAACGCATCAAGAGGCATCCCTGACCAAATCTCCACCAGCCGCCCCAGCACATCAATGCTGAGGCCATAGGTATAGCGTTCCCCTGGTTCGTGCATTACCGGTAAAGTAGCCAGCCTTTTTACGTTCTCTTCCAGGGAGATGTCTCGCTCTTCAAACCCTTCTGAAATGTTAGCTTTCGCATACAATAAGGATAGTGTATCGTCGTCATAGCCATAAAACAGCCCCGAGGAATGGGTGAATAACTGCCGGACAGTCATAGGCTGAGTTGCCGGACGGGCTACAAAGCTGGAATCTTCCCGGTTCACCCGTTCCAATACCTGAAGATTCTTGAATTCCGGTATGAACCTGGCAACGGGGTCATCCAATTTAAATTTACCTTCTTCGTACAGCATCATAGCGGCTACAGCGGTGACCGGCTTTGTCATAGAAGCAATACGGAAAATATCATACACAGAGGAGGAGGTTTGATTTTCAAGATGGCTGAACCCAAATCCCTTATGGAAGACCATCTCTCCTTTGTGGTAAACTAACGCGACCCCGCCCGGCACCTTGCCCTGATCCACATAACCCATTAAAGCCCGCTCCAGTGGCCTGAATGATTCGGCAACTGACTCAGCCGGAGTATTCGATTCCATACCTTTATATCCCTTTGGGCTGCAGGCCAGGACAGTAAAAAGTATCAAACCGAAAAAAACAGAGCTGAAAGAGTTCATATCGATTGGTTTGCAAGGCGCCAGGCGAAGCCAAAGCCGGTCGCTAAACACTATTTACCTTTTGATGATGATTTTTTGCTTTGAAGTTCCATGTTGCGCTTCCACTACGGCGATGTAAACACCTGCTTCCAGGTTCTGCAAGTCAATTTTTGTTGCTTCAGTTGGCCCCGGAAGGAAAGAAACCACCACTCTTCCGAACAGGTCAACAAAATAGACCCTTTGGATTGAACCGGCATCCGAACGGAGCTGAAGGAACTCCTTTGCCGGGTTGGGGAACATTTGAATCCGGTCATCTCTAATAAAATCGTCAACAGATACAAGAAGACAGGTGCCGAAATACAATGGGTCCAGTACGATGTCCGCCTCTTCAACGATAAGCTGCCTTTCAGGTGCGGATTCGGTGCCGAAGTTGCAGTCCTCAGGCACACTTTCCTCGCCTTCCCAGTTGTCTTGCCCACCATTGACATAAGTGAACGGATAAGTACGGTTACCATCCAATTCGACAGTAGCACTCCAGATGCCATTGCCCTGATCGGTCAGTGCAGTCCAAATCCATGGGTTTTTAATAACTACCTGCACATCATTGTTCAGCACTGTTTCGTTACTCATATCCACCTGAAAGGTGACGTTCACTTTGGAGGTTGGCGCTGCGTCACAACTCCCGTAGGCTACAGCTGTCAACTCTGTATCTACCAGAGGAACTGTCAGGGAGCGGAAACCATCCTCGTTCGCACAGTCATCAGGTACTGATTCTGTATCATAGTCGTTGTCAGGGTCCGGTCCATTTTGATAAGAGAACCGGTAGGTGAGCGTGGACTCCACCTCCCGCTCCAGCGTGTAGGTATAAATTCCATCTTCATCATCATCGGACATCGTGTACCATTCACTCCAATTGTCGTCCATGTAAACCCACACATCACCACCGGGGTGTAGGTTTTCCACAGCATTGATGTCTACATGGAAAGTGATGTTGGCGTGGGTGACGGACTCGTCGCATCCCCCGAAATTAACCACATTGAGTACCAGGTCTTCTTGTCCAACGGTGACCTGCCTTTGGGGGGCAGAAGGCGTACCAAAGTTACAATCATCCGGAAGGGTTTCTTCACCACTCCAGTTGTCCTGTCCGCCGTTTACAAAGGTATACGGGTAAGCATTATCGGCTTCGAGCTCAACGGTTGCACTCCAGATGCCATTGCCCTGATCAACCAACGGAGTCCAAATCCAGGGATCCTTTATGACTACTTGAACATCATTATTAAGAACAGTTTCGTTGCTCATGTCCACCTGAAAGGTGACATTTACTTGTGCTTCGGCAGCCGAAAGACTGAATAGGGCAAAAAACAGGAACAGTGTAAGCTTCTTCATCTTATCTGGTTTTATCAGTTAGTTAGGAATTTTTGGTTTTATCAGATAGGGTAAGCACAGTATTGTAAATATTCAGTATACTATTCTTTCCAGATGATAGCCCGCCCGGCGAAGTGATCATAAAGAATGGTGTACGACCCTGCCTGATCAGTGAACTTCAGGTCCGCACTTCCGCTCCCGGACCGGGTTGGAAGCCAGGAGACAGGATCAGAGACCTGAAAGCCGCCACCGTCTTGCTCCCCAACGATGTAATCAGGATCAAAACCAATATCAACAGGTCCCCAACCGTCATTCTGGCCGATAAATTTCAGGCTTACATTATCCGAAAACTGGAGCCCTTCTATGAGGAAAATATGTTCGCCAAAGCCAGATGGGTTGCGTTCCATTGGGATAGCTTCTTCCGGGTTCCAGTCCAGTGCCGGGTAGTCCGTAAATCCATTACCGACGATAAACATGGTTTCCTGAAGCTCAAATCCTGTCTGATCAACCTCCTCTGTGGTATACTGCATGTTGTAGGGGTTAAACCTGACCATGAAGTATGCGGGGTAAAAATTACTGCCGGCAACGTCGAGCAGGATAGGGGCGCTATCTTCCGCATTCACCATGCCCAAAGAAGGATCTATATTATCGACGAGCCCCCAGTTGTCAGGCACCCATGCCGGTTGTCCAATGAATTTGATTTGGTTGAAATCTTCTTCAGGCCATGCGGGAACGGTGATCTCAAACCATTGATCATCTTCGGGGTCCTGTAGCATCGTATAGCCGCGTTCAGCATTCCACGGCCACCACTGAAAGCCTCCGGCTGCATAGATGTTTTCATAAGTGACATCCCCGCCAGTCAGATTGACCACCATATTGAGCGTGATTGACCGGTTGGAAGTATTGTTAATGGTTATCGTACCATTATGAACGGCATTATCTGCTGTGGCTGGAACCGTATAGGTATAGTTCAGGTCATATTGATTGGGGTTATCCGGTAGCTCAATGGCATGGTCTAGTTCGATACCGGGGTTTTGCATCGTGATAGAGGATATGCCCTGAACATCAGAGATTGCACCTGTGAAAGTGATCTCGTCGCCTGGTAAAGCGGTGAAATTCAGGACGAGCCCGCTGGCTTCCGGAAGCCTGGCTACATCAACTATGGTTTGAAATTCCTGCCTGTTCTGGTCTTTGTCTTCCAGTATAATATCTACGGGATAAACATTAGAGGCGGCATCTTCGGGGATGGTGAAGGAATAATCGAGGAAGTACTTCGTGACCTCATTGGCAAATACAATTTCTTTATTCAGCAACAGGTCTTCATTCCTGAGCAATATAGAAGCAAAACCAGCATCGGATTCGAAGGTCCCGGTAAAGGTAACCTCATCACCAGGGGAAGCAACAATTTCTTCAGCAACATTCTCGCCGGTTGGCGGTGGAACGGGATCCTCATCCTTAGAGCAGGAATACAAGGCCGCAGCCAGGGCAACAATGAGCAGATAGGAGTGGATGGTAAATTTCATTGCGCTATTGATTTTATTGTTAAAGCTGTGTTGGACAAATCTAAGGTTTGTCAGTCTGACGGACGGGTCGTGGGCTGTCCAATTAGCAGGGTGTATTTGTTCAGAAAAGGGGGCGCTACCGTTTCTTTTTGAGCGCCGATGGATTTTTGCCGATTTGTTTCTTAAAGCATACTCTGAAGTGTTTGAGGTCATTAAACCCGACAGAATAGGCCGCCTCAGACACATTCATGCCTTGTGCGATGAATTCAGCACTTTTTTTAATTCTCACGGAGCGGACGAAGGCGTTGATCGATAAGCCGGTCAGGGATTTTATTTTACGGTATAGGGATGTGCGGCTGTACCCAAGTTGACGGGCGAGGTCAAAAACGGATAGCTCTTCCGTCAGGCAGTGGGTTACAATGTATTCCTCCAATTCATTCAGGAAAGCCAACTCCTTTTTCATAAGAGGAGAAACTTCGGGTGGTTCGCTTTCTGTACCGGTAGTGGAAAAGTAGCCCATGATCTTCCGGCGGTTTTCTAAAAGGGTATGCACCCGGGCATTGAGAATGGCAAACTTAAAGGGCTTAGCCAGATAATCATCGGCACCCATTTCCAGGCCTTTGATTTCATCCTGTTCCGTCCCTTTGGCCGTAAGCATAATAATAGGGATGTGGCTGGTCTGCTGTTCATTCTTGAGATGGTGGCAGGCCTCCGTCCCACTGATACCCGGCATCATGACATCAAGAAGGATCAGGTCTGGCCCGTATTTTTTGGCCAATGCTATCCCTTCTTCCCCATTAGTGGCTTTGAGGATTTTAAAGCTGTCCCGGAATTTCTCCTCCAGCAAGCTGAGAATATCTGTGTTGTCATCAATGAGGAGGAGGATCTGCTGATCAGTTTCCGTTGTTTCATTATTTTCAGCTTTGCTATCCACTTCTCGCATCGTTTCCTGTTCCTCTTGTAGGCCCAGGGTTTGGGTATCTGCAAAGTGAGCATTGCCTTTCAGGAATTTAACGGTAAAGCAGCTGCCCTTCCCAACAGTGCTTTCCACCTCAATACTTCCCTGGTGTAACTGTACAAGGGATTGGGTAAGGGCAAGACCGATGCCTGTGCTCGTTGATTTATCCTCAAGCCTGTAATAGCGGGTAAAAATCTTCCGAAGCTTCCTTTTCGGAATACCTACTCCTGAGTCCAGCACCCTTATCAGGATATGCTGCTCATCCTCATCGACGCTCAGGGTGATTTGCCCGCCGGAAGGGGTATTTTTGAAGGCATTGGAAAGGAGGTTATTCAGGATCATCGAAAACTTATCCTGATCAGCCCAAAGCACAAGCCCGTCGAGCGGGAGCGAAAGCTTTAAATTGAGTTGGTTGTGGCGGGCCATTTCCCGAAAGCCCTGCAGAAACTCCGACAGGTAGGTATTCAGGTTAAACTTGCTGATGACTAAATCAGAAACGCCGGTTTCTACCTGCCGAAACTCTAACAATGAGTGTATGAGCTCCATCAATCTGTTGGAGTTCTTCAAAGCCACATCGAAGGACCGGTTAATCCTCGGGCTCGTTTTTCTGAGAGGCTCCATTTCTTCCAGCGCCACGCTAAGAATGGTCAGCGGTGTCCTTAGTTCGTGTGAAATATTGGTGAAAAACTCCAGCCGCTCATCGTGCAGCTTTTTCTCTTCGTCCCGCAGCTTTTGCTCAAAAATAAGCTGGTTTTTGATCCGGTATTGCTTCAACCGGTAATAGAGAATAGCGTAAATACCGGAGAGCAGAACCAGGGTAAAGAGAAAGATGGCAACTTTAGTCCTCCAGAAAGGAGGAGATATGGTAATGGGGATGGAGGCTTCGTCATGGAATTGCTGGTTGTCAAAGTGACTGGCTTTTACCCGGAAGGTGTAGGCTCCCGGTGGCACATTCCGATAAGTAGCAGTCGTCTGACTACCCGCCGTATTCCATTTTTCATCGTATCCATCAAGGAGATATTCGTAATGGATATCCCAAGAAAAAGGATAGCTGAGGGACTGGTAGTCGATGGAAAATGTGGTATGCCTGTGGTTCAACTGTACTTCGGGGCGGTACTCGATACTGCGTTCAATGATCTCCTGATCACCAGGAATGATTTCCTGGTTGAGGACACTCAGCTTCGTGAGTTGGATATTGGGTTTTTGAGCAATGGAATACAAATTATCCGGATTGAAATAATTAACCCCTTCGATACCTCCAAAAAAGAAGAGGCCGTTACTTGCTTTAAGAGCGGATCCATCGTGAAACTCGGCCACCTGTAAACCTCGCTGCCAGTCGTAGTTGTAAAAATGCTGTTCACTGGGGCTGAACCGTGAAATTCCCCGGTTGGTGCTAAGCCATAAGTACCCCGATTTATCTGCCAGGATAGCGTGCACCTTATTACTGGCCAAACCATCCTCTTCCGAGAAGGACTCAAAAGATTCGGTTGCAGTATTGAATCGGCACAACCCAGCCGAGCCGGTCCCCAGCCATAAATTCTGATCTCCTCTGCTACAAATGGAAAAGATGATATCGGGGCCCGGTTGGGCACCGTTCTGGGGGTCAAACCGGGTAATTTCCTGGCTTACCGGATCATAGGCGACTAAGCCATCCCCAAATGTACCCAGCCACAACCTTCCGCCAAATGCATGTATAGCTCTTACGTCATAGTATTCCAAGCCTTCAACGGGGTCGAAACAATCTTCTTCCCGGTTATATTGTAAAACGCCTCCCTGGTTTGTCCCAATCCAGAGCCGCCGGGAAGCATCTTCGTAAATACAGCGGATATCATTGACTGGCAACTGAGCAGGAGCCTGATAGCGATAAAACCGGTTTGTGGCTTCATCAAACCGGTTCAGCCCTCCTTCATAAGTGCCCAGCCACACTTGTCCGGTGTAGTCCGTGAAGGCACTGAGTACTGCATTGTCGCTCAAGGAATAAGAATTGTCCGGTTCATGGCGAAATCGTTCCACCACTCCTGTTTCCGGGTTCCAGATATTCACGCCATCGCCATCGGTACCAAACCAAATGTTGCCATAGTGGTCTTCTGCCATCCCCCAAACCTTACTGATCGAAAGGCTGTTCTGCTGGCCCGGCTCATGTTTGAGATGGCCAAAGCGCTGCTGCCTGGTTTCCGCAAAGTTGACTCCTCCACCATCAGTGCCGATCCATATTTGATGGTTTATGTCCCGGAAAATCGCCAGAACCGTACGGTAGGACAAACTTCCCGGCCCCTGATCGGGGAAATAATGCGTGAAGGCAGCCTCTTTTCCCCTCTGAAGGATATCCTCCTGATTGACGACCACAAGACCGTTCTTCTTGGTACCGATCCATAGCTGGCTTTCCTGGCTTAGATGAAGAGACAAGATATCCTTGTCGACAACAAAGCTGCGTTCCCCCTCTGCATAGGGGAAGTTGGTCAGGTGGTTTTTCTCTATATCGAAATAGGAAAGCCCATTGTCGGTACCGATCCAGAACCCCTCTCTGCCGTTAGCGCAAAACGTGTATATGTTTCCGGAGGTTGTGGGGCCACCGGCAATAGTACTAAGAGGCCTGATCTGTCCGGCAGGAATATCGTAGAGGTCAACACCATTGCCTCTGTGCCCAATCAGTAGTAGTGAATCCCCCACAAGTCCAAGCGTGTTGATACTGTTGGAAGAGAGTGCAAGGCCATTAGGGGAAGTGTCAGTCAGATATCGAAAGGGTGCTTCAGGGCTATCTCTGAAACTGATCCCACTGTAATAGGAAGCGATGTAGATCCTCCCGTCAGTAGTTTCTATTATATCTGTAGGCGAGTTATCAGGCAATAGCCCTTCCCTTGAGCCTGAAGGGATACGTGAGATGCGCTGTTGCTTCAGGTCGAAAAAATTCAAGCCATTGCTTGCCATGGCCCAAAGGTTGCCCTGACGGTCAATAAACAAATTATTAATCTCGTTGCCTGATAAGCTATTCGTATCACCGGGTTCCTGCCGGTATATCCGGAAGTTAGCACCGTCGTACCGGCAAAGCCCATCATTAGTAGCAATCCAAATGAAGCCCAGTGAATCTTGCTCAATAGCAGAGATGGTGCTGCCAGGCAACCCTTCTGTCATACGGATATTCCAGAAATAAAGGCTGTCGCTTACCTGATCCGCCTGCAGCAGGACCGGGAAGAATAACACGCAGAAGCCCAGCGAAGCAAACCGCATAAGCACGTTTTATTTTCAAAAGTAAATAAATGCCCTCCAATCGCAAATCCACCTGATAAAATGGACAATTCTTAACGGGTAAATGGACAGAAAACCACCATTTGGAAC
>JANSXW010000103.1 GCA_024742755.1 bacterium
CGGTCTGCTGTGCCAGGTTATTGAACCAGCAACAAGTCCTCACAATGTTAAAGTTTTGATTTGGTAATCGAGCTTTGAGCTAAAATGTTATCTTGCAGTATGCGCTTGATAAAAAATGTACTGCGCTCATCTGTGGCTAACCATGTTGCTATTGATATAGAGTACATAACCTTCAGCCGCTGTCTATCTGTATTCTAAACCTTTTAAAATAGCTTAATATGCTCCATATACATTCAGCACCCGAAAGCAGTTATGCCCGGGCTTTGCTGGGGCTGTTACTAGACCGGCAGTTTTGGCCAGACTATCAGTTGCCGCTTGGGGTTGAGCTTCCGGGAACAGAAGCAATCAGCACGATTCCTGGCCTAAGCATTGCACCTAATCCTTCTTCCGGTGCATTCACTTTAGACCTTGGTCAATATTACGCTGAGCCCGTCCTGATTGAAATCAGAGATTTAGCAGGACGTAGTATCCAAAGCCTGGAATTTCAGGAAGGGCAGCGGTTTGAAATTGATTTAAGTACACAGCCTACAGGCTTGTACTTCCTTGAAGCGGTATCCGAAGGAAAACGCATCGGTACGTTGAAAGCGATGGTCAAGTAACTTTTTTTAATCTATACACGACAGTGAGGGTGGAAGCCCTCACTGCTGTTTTATAAAATCGAATCATGAAACACCTTTGGTTCATACTCTTTTGTTTAGTATTTATACAAGGCACCCTTTTCGGACAGGCTCCGTTTTCTAAAGCACTTTACCTAGCCGGCGTTGAGAGTATTGGCTCCATACGCGAGAAAGATTCAACTTACTTACTAAGTGTCTTGACTGCTCCACCGCCTAGTTATACCTACGTCCATAAATCTGCAAGGACAGACATTGAAGGGAACGTCCTTTGGCAGTCTTCCACTACCAATGATAACTATATTGCAGTTAGTTTGGTGGCAGGAAATCAAGGAATGGTGGTCAATGATAGCAGTCTGTTTTTTGTTGGGACTATTATTGAGGAACCTGGTGTTTATCCTGATGGGTTTCTTCTAAAACAAGACTTAAACGGCGATAGCTTGTGGCTTAAATCCTTTGGAAGCAATTATGAGGATCACCTCTTTGGTATCGACCTTCTCAATGATAGTACACTTATTGTTCATGGCGATCATGGAACATTTTCCCCGGGCGAAGAGAAAGTGTGGGTAATGGCATTAGATCTGGAGGGCAACATCCTATGGGAGCGCTTCTACGCAGGGGATAACGGTCTGATCAGGAGCCGGGATTTTGAGGTATTGGAAAACGGCAACGTGGTTATTGTCTATAGAGAGTGTCTTTCCTACCAATCCTGTGGCTCCGGAGTAGACAAACGGCTACGGCTCCTGTGTATAGACCCGGAGGGCAATGAGCTTTGGACTACTACCATTGGAGAGTATTATTTATCGGGCGCTCCATCAGAGAATGTAATTGAACTTGACAATGGTCAATTGCTGGTTTCTTTTTTCCGGGAGATCGGGCAAGGGATTAGACGAGCCCCTATTTTATTGTGGATCAGCCCGGAGGGCGAAGTCTTACAGCAGTACGACTTTGAGTTTGTGAGTCTTGGCAATTACATAGCGGATCTTTTCTTAACCGAATCTGGCAATATCATCGGTGTGGGGGATTCACAGACATATCAGGGGGAAGATTTCTACGGTAGTGTAGGCTGGGTATTTTCCATGACGCAGTCAGGCGAGCTCAATTGGGAGCGTATGTTTTTTGACAATAATGAAGGTTTTAATAAGGGTTTTTTACATTGTGGGCTTGAAGCCGAGGATGGAGGATTGATCCTCGGCGGTTTTCTGGAAGACACCATTGCGTTACTCACAACCGCCTGGCTCCTAAAACTAGACAGTTCCGGCTGCTACCACCCCAACTGTGAGGAGGGGCTGCAGTTTGTAGATGTGGAGGAGATTGCGGCACCTCCATACAGCGTAAGCACTTACCGTGCCTATCCAAATCCGGTTTCCAGCGGGGAAGTCCTTCAATTAGAAGCTCTGGTAGATGCGCCTCGGGCAGCGCGTGCACAATGGATGGATGCGTACGGGCGTCACCTGGCGGAGCACGCGCTTGATCATTTGCCGCTCCAAACTATTCCGGTCGGGGACTGGCCGCCGGGCGTCTATTTCTTAAGGCTTATGGAGGAGTCGGGCCGGGCTTTGCAGGTGTTGCGGGTGCTGGTGGAGTGAGGGGGGGGATAAGGTTAAAGTATTCAAGTTTAAAGGGTAAAGGTTTTAAGGTTAATGGGGTAATGGATAAAGGTTAAAGTGGCAATAAACTCACCGGGTGCACTACGCCAAGCCACTGCCAGGGCATTCACCTGGTGTGCTTTGTTAGACAAGGTCAGTACGCCGGGCGAAGGGACCGACTCCGTTTTTAACTACGTCGGACTGGGAGTGCGCCGGGCGAGAGGAAATACTGCCGGGATTTTGCGCAACCACAAGAAAATGTGCATTTTGTAACCAAAATTGGATCAGTGCTATGACAATTAGCGCTTGAGTAAGCCAATATTGCAAATGCGAAGACCGGCTTGCCATACAACTCATTCACGATGAGCTTTACACACCAGAGCATCCTATGGCTGTTGCTTTTCATCGGTTTCTTCGGGCAATTGGCCCTTAGCGCCCAGGTAGCATGTCCCGGAAATGTATTTGTCTTAGACTCCCTACAGGCTAGCTACTATCTTGAAGATGCAATGGAAATCTTGCTGGATGAAAAGCACAATCTGGACTTCACAGACGCGCAGCGGGCAGAAGCAAATTTCCAGCCCTTTTCGCAATACAAAGAGCGTTTTCGTACTCCATTCAGCTACTGGGGACGGGTTTGTATCAAGAATCAACTTGATCCAAAGTCTTCCCCTTCAGAGTGGGTGCTCCTTTTCTCAAACAAGCTCACTAAAATTGACATTTTCATCTCTGACTCCTTGAGCAGCACTAATCTGAAAACGGGTGAATTTTTACCTATTCACGAGAAGGCCTTCATGAAGACTGCTGGCAATAGCATAGTCAAGGTAACCATCCCACCAGGCAGCCGGCGCAGCCTTTATTTCCGTGCAGAATCAGAGATCGGGCAGTCGCTGAAATTAGCAGGTGTTTGGCTGCGGCCGCTGGAGCTGCAGCTGAGGGCCGAAACCAGGATGAAAAAGTCAAATGGCTTCTTCATGGGCTTCTTTTTTATGATGATGTCCTACAGTCTTGCCCTCGCTTTCTTTACAAAGGACAAGGCTTACCTTTTTTATTCCGGATACTTGTCCGCGCTGATCGTATGGCAGTCTTTCAATACCGGAGAATTGGGAGAATGGCTCACCCCGTTACTTTTCCCGGAACACCCACAGTATATCTATTTTTTCAAATTGGCTACCTATCTGGGAATATTCAGCTACCTGGCTTTTGTCTCCTCTTTTTTAGATATGCAGACGCTGTTGCCTAAATGGCATCGTCTCTTCAAATGGATAATCTGGCTGGGCGTACCACTCTTAATCGTTGATGCAGCTATCCTCTGGACAACCAATTTCAGCCTTTTGAGGGCGGATCGTTTATCAGTGGTTTACATTTTGCTGTTCATTGTGGTTACCTGTATATTCTTGTGGCCGCTTTACAAAACCAAGGACAAAAAAGGGCAGTTCATTCTTGCCGGCATTCTGGCTATGAATGTTGGTTTGCTGCTCACTGCCATCAGCCGGTTTTCACCTTCCAATTTTACATTAGGCTACTTTCAGGCTGGCATCTTTATCGAATTACTGGCGTTCTCGCTCGGGCTTGCTTTCCGCCGCAGGCTGATGCTGAAGGAAAACCAGGAAAAAGCAATTGAACTGGAAAAAAACAGAATGCAGCGGCAGGCCAACGAAAAGGAAGCCAAACGCTGGCGTGAGCTTAATGAGTTGAAAAACCGGCTCTACGGTAATTTTACGCATGAGTTCAGGACACCGCTGATGATTATCAAAGGCACGGCCGAGCAGTTGGCAGGCAACGACCGCAAGAAGGAAATGATTGTCCGCAACAGCGACGAACTGCTAGAGATGGTTAGCCAAATGCTTGACCTATCCAAATTGGAAGCTGGCGAAATGGGAGTAGACTGGGTACAAGGGGATGTGATTCAGTTTTTGAAAATCCATGTTGATACCTGGCAGCCTTTGGCTTCTGGCAAGAACCTTAGCTTGTTCTTCTACTCTAAGGCCGAGACCTGTACGATGGACTACGATGCGGAGAAGCTGCGGCAGGTGCTCTACAACCTGCTTTCCAATGCGCTCAAGTTCACGCCCGAATTTGGCGAAGTTGTGGTTGCGGTGAGTGTCTTGCAGAATGCACATCTTGAAGTGACTGTAAAAGACACAGGGAAGGGCATCCCCGAAGACCATTTGGATAAGATATTTAACCGCTTTTACCAGTTGGACGACTCGGCTACCCGCAGGACAGGAGGGACTGGAATTGGGTTGGCATTGGTAAAGGAGCTGGTAGAGCTGATGGAAGGGCACATCTCGGTTGAGAGCAAAGTAGGGAGAGGGACTGCCTTTTCCGTGCGCCTGCCGATCCACCAGCGGGCTCCGTTGGCAGAGCGCAGCGTTTCTCCTGTGATGGCAAAAGGGCCACAGCCACAATTGGCAGTCAGCCCTGAGCGGCACCTGGAACCGAATGGTGAACGCCCCCATCTTCTGGTAGTCGAAGACAATATCGATGTTCAGGAGTACCTGAAAAGCCTATTGGAAAAAGAGTACTGCATAGCCACCGCTGCGAATGGGGCAGCCGCGATCCGGACAATAGGCGATCAACTGCCTGACCTCATACTTTGCGACGTTATGATGCCTGAAATGGATGGCATGGAGTTTTGCGAAAAAATAAAAACGGATGAAAGGACGGCCCATATCCCCGTTGTCATGCTCACGGCAAGAGCTACTCAAAAAGATAAACTGGACGGACTGGAGCATGGCGCTGATGCTTACCTGATCAAACCCTTTGACAAACAGGAGTTGTTGCTATGCCTGCACAACCTTCTGGCCCTGAAAGCAAAAATGAAGGCCTTTCTGCTCCGGCCCGGGGAGGAGCAAGAATCAGGAAACGGCTTTTCTGAAGCGTCCAGGACCTTGCTCGAAGCAGCCAGAACGGTCATTCTTAAAAATATGGATTCGGAATACTTCGGGGTCGTCCATCTCGCACGAGGCCTGAGCCTGAGCAAATCCACCCTGACCCGGAGATTCAAAGAAACAGCCGGTATTTCCCCTGGCCACTTTATCCAGTATGTGCGGCTGCACGAAGCCCGGCAGTTGCTGGAGGCTGGTGAGCTGACCGTTAGCGAAGTAGCCTACAGCGTTGGGTACAGCCATCCCAGCCATTTCTCTACGGCCTATAAGTCATTTTTTGGCATTTCTCCCAGTGAAACGCCTAAGTAGCTGGTTTTCAATGTTGTTTAAAGCTGAGGTTCAAGCAGTTGATCCAAAATCGTAAGGCAAAATGCAGCCGCTGCGCCATTTTCGTACATAGTTGATACAAAAACCAAAGCAACAAAGCCTGCCAGTTGCCAACTTGCATCCGTGCATCGAAAAAATTGATTTTCAAGGCCTTTTCAACATAGTTCCAAGCTTTTGCAACATAGTTCCAAGGCCTGAAGAGAGATTCCTCAGACCTTTACCCACCGGTAATGCAAGGATACGGGCGGCATATTGCTGCCGTACAGGAACCCCCGGAGCCTTATTTATAATTCAAGCGGTGCAGCCCTGTAGTGGGCATATCGCTAACTCCAAAAAACCAAACCATGAAGCACTTTTACCTTACACTCGTATTAGCCTTTGCCCATCTCATTCCGCCACAAATGGTATCTGCTCAATTCATTTCCCGTGGAACGGGAATTTCCGAAAGCGGAAGAAATATTATTTCCATGAGCACGGTGGATGAACTGGTAGCATGGGGTGTCACCTTTGATGGAATCACCTTCAGCGCCCCAACCAATGAATGGATGCGTACCACTGATGGGGGCGAAACCTGGGATACCGGAAATTTGCCTTTCAGCAATCCATCAATGGCTACCTATACCATCTATGCCATGGATGCCGAGACGGCCTACGTAAGTGCGGGCACCCAGCCCAATTTCAGCGAAGGAGCCATTTATAAAACTACAGACGGCGGGCAGACCTGGGTGGAGCAAGCTGTCATGGACGACCGCACGCCAGGAGCGTTTATTTTCTGGAATGAAAATGAAGGGATGTCTTTCGGTTTTGCCCGGACGGCACCAAATGAAGTTGTAATATACCGTACAGAAAATGGTGGGGGCAATTGGGAGACCATCGAGATTCCAGATATCCTGCCAGGCGAGTGGTGTGCAGGCTATTCTGCCAATGGGCTCATCGACTCGCAGGGAGATCATGTATGGGTCACTACTGTGTTCGGGCGGATATTGCACTCAGCAGACCGGGGTTTGACCTGGGAAGCGGTACAGGTAGCACCCGTAGGCAGAGCACTACTCGGTGTGGCCTTTGAAGACGAGATGAAGGGCATTGCGGTGTCGCCTGCCACTTCTTCAGGTACTGCTGCTCCCAATATGGCTTTCCGCACCACTGATGGTGGGGTCACCTGGGAGGAAATTACCATTCCTGCCAGCCCCATTGCCGGCGCTTTAGAGTATGTGCCAGGCACGGAGGGTACCTATCTTTTTTCCAATCTCATTTTCGGAGAAACAGATATCGCTTATACCCACGATAGCGGGGATACGTGGCACCTCATGGATGGCCCTGGACTTTGGTCTATTGATTTCAATTCGCCAACTACAGGTTGGGTTGGAGGTGCAATTGCTTCTGCTACAGAGGGAGGCATGTACCGTTTCACGAGCCGGTTCTCCCCTGAGCAAGCGAATGTGACTACGCTGGCGGGCACCTCTACGGAGGGGTACCATTTGGGCAGCGCCCGGGAAGCACAATTTTATAACCCGAAAGGCATGGCTACTGACGCCGAAGGGAATGTTTATGTGGCAGATGAATACAGCAATTCCATAAAAAAAATCAGTGCTTCCGGCGAGGTGACCCTTATAGCGGGCGGCAATTTTCTTTTCGATCGGAATGAGCTGAGCGGCCCAGATGGCCTGCTCCTGTTACCGGATGGCAATCTGCTCGTAGCAGAAGCTTTTGCTGCTCAAATTAAGCTCATCGACCTAAGTGGGACAGAACCAACGGTGAGTCTTTTTGCCGGGACTGGAGCTGTTGGGCTGGAGGATGGCCCCTTGCTAGAGGCTGTTTTCAACTACCCAACTTCTCTCGCTATGGATGGGGCGGGCAACATATATGTAGGCGATAATAATGCCGTGCGCATGATTTCGCCGGACGGCATGGTGAGTACTTTGGCGGGCAGCCTCGCCACAGGCTTTGTGGATGGCAATGGCACGGAGGCTCGCTTTGACTTAATTTGGGGTATAGATGCTGATATGGACGGAAACGTATATGCCGCAGATGCTTTCAACCACGCGATACGGAAAATTTCAGCCTCCGGGGAAGTAACTACTTTGGGAGGCAACGGCGCCCCGGGTTACCAGGATGGTTCCGCTGATGTTGCACGCTTCAATTACCCGGAGGATGTAGCTATAGATCATAATGGTAATTTATATGTGGCGGATGGCACCAATGGAGTCATTCGAAAAATCAGCTCTGATGGTGAGGTCAGCACCGCTTTCGGTCAAAAATATGAAGACTTCCTCGTTGGTTCACCAGGCCCGGAAGCAATAAATGGCACGGGCGAATGGGCAACCTTCAGCCGGATGCGGGGCTTGGCTTTGCGGCCAAATGGGAACCTCCTTGTGAGCGAATGGGGCACGGATTTGATTCGGGAAGTGGAAATTGGGAAACCGTCTCATCCACTGGTTGTCATGGAGTCCTTGATAGACAATACTTACCGGGTCGGGCACCTTCGTCATTTGGAGCCTTACTCCTTTTATAGCATTGTGCAGAATGTCGCTGATATGCCACTTGGAGAAGTTGAAATGAGAGTGGTCATTCGAAAGGAAGGAGCTATTGTCTTTCTCGAAAATTCGGCGGAAAAGGTAGTTCCCTCCGGTTCTTTTGAGGCTTTCGATTTGATGGAAAGCTTTACCCCTGAAGCTACGGGTATCTACGAAGTGCAGTTCCAGTATTTCCAAAATGGGAAAAGGTTCCATACCGAGTATAGAGACATCACCGTCACAGACCAGACCGTCGACTACGGTGACGGCCTGCCTTATGCCACGGTTAATTATGCCAGTTTTCTTTTCACATTTGAAGGGGGGTATGCCCTTGATTATGAATTAGAGGTGCCTGATTCACTCTCGGCCATTGCGGTTGGTTTTGACGCTTTTGATTCTACAGATGTCCAATTTTCAGTGTTCAGAATGGTAGGTGATTTAGTAAGCGACACTGTTTATTCTTCCGGGGTAGTGCCTTTGGACAGCTTAAACTTTGGCCAGGAGTTCACCGTTTTTGAACTCCCTGAAGCAATCTACCTGGAAGCTGGGAGGTATCTTTTTGCTTTTGAAGAAACTGTGCTCGGGGCCACTTCTATTTATGTGGATAATGAGATCTATCATGACCATTTTTGGGTAAAAACCTCATCTGAGGATGTATGGGAAAACGTGTTTCACCTTTATGGAGAGAACGCCCTCCCCTTCATGATTCGTCCCATATTCGGTAAGCCGGAAATCATCTCCTCCAGTCCGGAGGTTTTGGTCTCATCCATTCAAATCAGCGTCTACCCTAACCCATTTGCAGAGCAAGTCACCTTGAGTTTACCAGCCGAAGCAGAGCGGTTCACTTTTGTTGAGCTGATGAGTATGGATGGCAAACGGCTTGACTTTTTCAGGCTAATGCCGGGAGAGGTGAAAACAAAAGACTGGTCTGACTTGCCAAGTGG
This sequence comes from bacterium, assembly GCA_024742755.1. Classification (GTDB taxonomy): domain Bacteria; phylum Bacteroidota; class Bacteroidia; order Chitinophagales; family Saprospiraceae; genus Phaeodactylibacter. The sequence continues at coordinate 8,876 of JANSXW010000103.1, forward strand.
AATGTATGTGCTGAAATACGACCGGGGTGGTCAAATGATTTTAAAACAATGAAATCACAAAAAAACAGTAAGATGAAAACATCAATTACCTTTTTCACCTTTGCCTTATCAATCTTTTCATTTCAACTATTGAATGCTCAAAGTTGGGAAGAACAAGCAATCGGGATTTTGCCAGTAAATTACGGGATATTTGACATCTCGGTTGTGGATGAAAATATCGTTTGGGCTGTTGCCTTTGACCAGACTATAGGACCTGGGATACCATTAAATCACATCACAAAAGTTATAAAAACGGTTGATGGAGGCTTGACCTGGGAAAGCTTTGACATTGAGGAAGCAGAAGGAAGGATAAGTTTCGATATTGAAGCTTTTGATTCGAATACAGCATTTATCACGACACAAGATTATAACAACGGAAGTGGCAGAGGGGTCTTTAAAACAGAAGATGGGGGAGATACTTGGGTTGAAAAATTCAATAATGTTGCAGCTGGGGTATGGATTAGGTTTTTTAATGAACAAGACGGGGTCGTAATAAACCGCGGGTCTATGGCTGCAACTCAGGATGGGGGCGAATCCTGGCAAACTGTACCACTAAGCAATATTCCTTTCTTTCAGGTAGATGAGTTTACCCTCTTAACTTCGGGAAACAACTCTTGTCAAGTCATTGGAAACCATATTTGGTTTGGGACTAATAAGGGGAGGGTTTACAGGAGTAAAGATAAAGGTCTTACATGGGAAGCTTTCAATACTTCACTTGGAAGCAATGCTATCGTTCTATCGGTTGCATTCAGAGACTCGCTAAATGGAATAGCCCTCGATGGCAATACGTCCTTTGCCTCTTTTGCCAAAACTACTGATGGCGGGGAATCATGGAGCAATATCGCTCCAAGTCTGGGAAAATCAATTGCAAATGTAGCACATGTCCCAGCAACGGATAGTGTATTGATTGGAACATCACCCACTTTATTCCCAGCCAACAATGGAGTATCTGTATATTCTACCAATTTTGGGAAGAATTGGCAAATAATAAGTACCGGCATTCCATTTGGAGGAACGCAATTTATTTCACCGAATATTGGATGGACATCAAGAGCCAGAATAACTTCATCAAATCAACCTGCTATGTTCAAATGGCAAGGGGATATATTTGTGAATTCAACGGATGTTGAAACCCCAAATGAAGTTGAGGTTTTTCCAAATCCATTTTCAGATTACATTATTGTGAACGCTCCAAAGGCTTTGAAAGCGTATCGGTTATCGACCATGAGCGGTAAGGTCGTACAATACAATCAACTAAATTTTAAAGAAGCCAGAATTGATTTTCAATACCTGGGATTGGGGACATACGTATTGGAATTAATTTTTGATGACAATTCCAGATTGTCAAAAAAAGTATTCAAAGTGAATTAAAAACATGCCCGGCGAAGGTCAACCCCGGTACACTATGCCCCATCATTGCAGGGCATTTACCTGGGGCTATGTTTGGGTATGATCTTGCTGCCAGCAGCTTTTATCGGCAAGGATACCTGAAATGTAAACCCTATTTCACCGGGCGAACTATAAAAATGAAGCCATGAAATACCTTTATCTAGTATTTGCACTAGCTTTTACTTTGTCGCTCTCCGCCCAGTGGACCTGGAAGGATATCAGCCCAGAGTATAATCAAGAGCGGCCTTTCCACATTGGTGTTCACGTACCGAATAATAGTACGGTCTGGGCTATTCCCTTCTGGCTGAACTTTGAAATTAACCCTCAGTTTGCAGTCACTGATGACGCAGGGGAGAGCTGGACGGTTGGCCCCCCACAGCTGGATAACCCTGAATTGATGCCGGTCTTAGTATACGCGCTCAACGCTGATACGGCTTGGATTTCCACCCAGCAGATGCCTAACGGCACCTATGGCACTGTTCATGTAACCTACGACCGGGGTGATAGCTGGTCATTAGTAGATATCCCTTATGTTGGTAATGAAGTGCCTATAGCAGTTCATTTTTACAATGCACAGGAGGGAGTCGTCGTTGCCCAGAATTTTTATACGTTCACGGATCATGTACACCTGTATAAAACCCTGGACGGTGGTGATACCTGGACAGACGTATCTATTCCTTTGCAGGCCGGGGAAGTAATGTGGGTCTTCAACGGGGAAAGCATTATGGAAAGCATTGGAGATAAGCTGTTTGTAGGTACGGGCCATGGGCGTGTACTGCGTTCGGTAGATCGTGGCAGCAGTTGGGACGTGGTGGATACAGGTTTGGGTAACCTGCGCGGTATGCACTCGGTTGCTTTCCAGGATGAAAATACGGGAATCATTCTGTCTTCCTATGATTTAGACTCGCTGAACAATGCTGCCCGCGATGGCATTACCGTAGCTGCCAAAACAACGGATGGAGGAGATACCTGGGCACCGATTGCGATCCCGCCTACAGCCGAACACATTGAGTATGTTCCAAACTCGGGGGGTGTTTACGTATCTGGCCAGGGGTATGGCGGTTGGCCCAAATATCATATCAGCTATGATGGCGGCGAGAGCTGGAAAGAGAAAGGCAGCCCAAATATGATCAATGTTGTCTTTACGGATCAAGACATAGGCTATGCGACTACTTTTGGCATTGACAATGGCATTGTCCGTTATACAGGGCCAGCGCTAACCTATAGTGATGAGCCACTGCCTCCTTCCGACTGGCAAGGGCAAGGGACGGGCACCTTGCCTTATGGCAACTTTATAGGCAACTATATCAATGACATCGCTATCCTTGATGAGCAGACTGCTTTTGCAATTAGTGCACCTTCCCGCTTTAATAGTGCCCAGGTACCCTATTTACTCAAAACTGCAGATGGTGGTCAAGACTGGGTTGCAAAACCTGTTTCTATATTTCCAGGCTTTAAGGGGATAGATTTACATGCCTTTGATGCTCAGTCTGCTTTAGTCAGCGTTACGGAAGGGGAAGGAAACGTAGCTTTAGCAAAAACAGAAGATGGTGGCGATACTTGGTCTCTGCACTATACTTCTGCTGCCTGTGGAGGCTATATCCATTTCTTTAACGACCAGGAAGGGTTGATTATCAACAATAGTGCTATCGAGATCACACAAGATAGTGGTGAAAGCTGGTTTGTGCCTGATAACTTACCTGATCTTGAGGAGGGAGACATTCCGGGTTTGATGTTCACTGGTCAACACTACGATGAGGCCAAAGGAGATCAATTCTGGTACATTGGTAGTAATAATCGGAAGCTATTCCGAACCAGAGACCGGGGGCAAAGCTGGGAAAGTTTCCCTACTCCTGCACGCTTCAACAGCATCGCTATGAAGGACTCCCTAAATGGATTGGCCGTAGAAACAGGGCTGTATAATACATCTCTATACTATGATTCTACGACCGTTTATCAAACCCAGGATGGTGGCGAAAGCTGGGAAGTACTTACAACACTTTCTGATGATTTTACTATTCTGCAAATTGAATATGTGGAAGGGAGTGAAGCCTCCTATGTAGGTACTAGTGGCTATAATGCTTCTACCAGCTTCAGTAATGACGATGGAGAAACCTGGAATTTTATTGATGAAAATTTCTTTTCCGATGTCGTCCGTTTTTATGACAATCAGACGGGCTGGTGCGCCAAAGGCTGGGCCAATGAAGGGTACGAACCTGTGATCTATAAATGGGACGGAGCACCTTTTCCAGAGATGATCGTCAATGCGCAGGAAGAAAAAACACCTAATATCCTGATCCATACTTATCCTAATCCTTGCACGGAAGTACTTCACGTAGCTATACCGCCCATTTGGCCAGGCACGATTCAGCACCTACAACTTTTTGATGCTACCGGACGGCTTGTCTGGCAGGAAACTACTCGTTTGGGCGAGCGTCAGTGGCAACTGGATGTGAGTGTGCTACTTGCGGGTACTTATTTGTTGCAAGTACTTACCGATCAGGGTGTTCATCAGCAGCAAGTAGTAAAGTTATAAGTTACTAGTGGTCTGTCAAGGCTAAAACTAGGGGTTGCCTGCGGCGACTTTTGAGGCTACTCTTCGTTGGACAACCCCTTACGTAGCGCTGCTATGCGCGAGAACATCCGCCTTGATTAGCCTCAAAATTCACTCCCACTCAACCCATAAATTAACACTTGACAGACCACTAGGTTTAATATTTATTAAAATACAAAACATGCCTTACTCAAGTATTAAGCACACAAAAAGTAACGGAGAGAGTCTATTTGCCATAGTATCTCTTGAAGTATTAAGTAGTCTTAATGATGCTGAAATTCAAGCACTCCATAAAATTGACATTTTTTCTGTGAGTGATCTGCTTCGCTATGGCCCCATTCATAAAGCACAACTCTTAATGGCTTTACATAATGGAGAAATAGCACACGAGACCACCCTCAATAATCTTTTGGATAATGATGCACTAAATACATCGCTTTCAAGCATTCCCGCTCTAAGTATAGAACACATCAGAGGGATTGGCTCAAGGCATATGCGTATTTTCAATGATGCTTTCCAGGTTTCATCGGTAGCTCAATTGGCAACCTTTGCCCCCTTTTTGGAAGCGCAGCGATTCTTAGAAAGAGATGATGAAACTTTTAATGAACCCGCTTCTGCTCCCAATGATTTGATGCCTAAAATATTGGGCAATATTGCTACCAAAGTTTCTTTCAGTGATTTTATTAAATCAAAGCGAATCTCCCTACCTGAGTACCAATTGGATTCAGCTTTTAACAGAAATAAAAAAATCCCACTTGTTTTAAACCAAGGTAACCTATTGTTACACAATGTCTTTAACACCAAAAAAATTGAGCTTCATTTTGGCACAATAGCAAAGTACATCCAAACCTGGCAGAACAAAGGAACACATTTAGGAGAAATTATACATAGTCTTGCCTTAGCACCTGGAGAGTCCAAAAATATCGCTGTTATCGACTGGCATAGGCAGCAAAGCTCGAGGAGAGGAGAAGACACCACTGCTACCGAGCGTCTCAATAATAGCCTTATTTACAAAAGAGCACTCAATGAAGTAATAGAAACTACTGCCACTCAACACTTAGAAGGCAGTACTACTACAGAATCCAGAACAAAATCTACGTCAGAAGGAAATACTTCAGGACTAGGATTGGGCCTAGGTGCGGCAGCCTCTGCGGTTGTGCCTGTGCAAGGCATACCCCTAAATATTGGAAAAAGTTTTGGCTTTGGCTTTAACAAAGGAAAGTCAAAAGTAACCGTTAGTAACGAACAATACGGTACTATAAAAACAGTATCTGACTCCTCACAAGCATTATTTTCAGAGACCAAACAGAATATTAATGACTCAACTGTTCAAAACGCCGAAAATATTCGTTCGGTCAGGTCATCCATAGTGGTATCTGACGAACAGCAGGAACGAGAAGAGATCATAACTCGGAATGTTACCAATTATAACCATTCCCACGCTTTAACAATCCAGTATTATGAGGTTATTCAAAAGTATCTTATCGCTACCAATATTGCTACCGTCACGCCTCTTGTTTGGCTTCCCTATCAGCCGTTGAAATTCACTTTTGAAAATATCAAGCAATACTGGCATTTACTGCAATATCCACTCATTGAAATTTTTGGCGAGGAAAAGTTCTTTGCTTACCAATCTGTCATTGAAGGCTATGACTACGGAGATATCAATTTCGATAAAGATACCGCCAGGATCAAAAGTGCCATTATTAGCCTCAGAATTGATTCTAATAATGCCAAAAATCAATCAAACCTATCTCCTACATATATCCTAAGCTCACAAGACATACTAAGAGTAACCTTAAAAAATAAGGCCGATGAGCCCGTCCAAGACCTACTTAAAAAAGCAAAAAGAGTAATCCAAAACTCAGCTTCATACCTGGAAGAAGTTCCCGTGGATTTGCCGTTGGATCAGATCGCTAAGATTATTATCACCAATGACACGCCTTTCCTGGAAGCACTCATCAACAATAGAGAATTTCAAATCAGTCTTAAAATCAAGTTCGTACTTAAGGATGCTAACGGAAGTGAAACCAGAACGCGATACATCAATTACGCAAGGATCATTAACCATCGTGAATTCCAAAATGAAATAGAAATACAACCTAATCTACCCAATTGGCTGGAGGAGGAAATCGACTATCAAACCAATTCTTTGAAAGAATTGGATGTCGTACAACAACTATTAGATCACTTCGAATTTAACAAATATGGTTACACTCGCTTTCTCTTGCAAAACATCGAGGAAGAAAGAATGATAGATTACATCGAAAACCTGGAAATTAAACATGATGATTCCGCATTTATTCCATTGACAAAATTTATTGACCACGCCCCCATTGCATTCACTCAAAACCTAATTGGATTTAGATTGATTAAGCATCAATCGTCTTCTGTACCTACTACTAAATCGATTGATGACAAAAAACTACTTGCAGATTCAAATCATCAAAATATACTCGCTGGTACTTTTCAAAAGTGTGTAGATGAACTACTTAAATCCTTTAAAGCATCCCAAGAAAATGATGTAATTGGAGACGAAATCTACCTCCCTACCGCAGGTGTTTTTGCAGAGGCGATCCTAGGAAGAGCAAATGGATCAGAATTTGTAGACCCTAGGCGGTTTTGGAATTGGCAAGACTCACCGATTCCTCATATGCCCCCTCCTATCAATCCCATTTACGCAGGATCCAGAGCTCAAGAAATGGGTGTAGATGGGGACACCTCTCCTACTATTCCTGAAGCCAATATCAATATTATTCCTCCTTATGCACTCCCATCCCCCAGTACCGTAGCCATGCTAAATGCATTGAACAATCCAAATATGTTCCCAGATATGACAAAGGCGGAAGTTTTAGCCAACACCTTATCCAATATAACTTCCTTAGCTCAAGCCGTAGCCAATAATGCCGGAAATTTAGCGGGCTCCGCTGGTGAACAAGCGTTGACAGCTGCTGTAAAGATGGGAGAACAAGCAGCAAACTTAGTCAGTAAGCTAATGGATAATCCAAGGCCAGCACCTCCGCCACAAACACCAACCGAAAAAGCGGCTGCACTCAACTTGCCAAGTAATCGGCAAAATGGCAAGCTAGAGCAGAAAAAAGTAGAAAGGGAAATAGCGGGAATAAGTACTGACGATACAAATGGTTCGACAGGAAATAGTTCTAACAAGTCAACTGAAAGCAACAACAATAATACTAATGTTGATACCCCTGAAAACGTTGGTGAAAACAGCTCTAATGACTCTAACAGTGCAAATACGGTAGTGAAAAACAGTAATGAAACTACTGATAAGACGATCATAGTAAGAGTAGAGATTCTTGGTAACAATGATGTTCCCATCAAAGGAGGAAACTGGGGAATATCAATAACCGATGCTTTGGGAAGTGTAGACGCTGATAGTTTCGTCTTACAAGATATTGGGGACGCTAACCTCTACACTCAAATTTATAGTATCACATCCCCAGACGAAAGAAAAGTCATCCGATTTGGTGATCCTTATACCGATTTTATAGCTGAAAAAGGAAATGTTACTATTCCTAATGATCTTACTTCGCTCTGGTTAATTGCAAGATTAACGTATAAACCCATTGAAGTCAAATCTAACACACTGGAAGAAGCAATAAAAATAGTAACGGAAAGAGGTGAAATAAAAGGGGCTATAAAAGTAGGTTTTGAATCCTTGATTAGCGCAGCCTTAAGCGGCAGTGTTGCTCCCCCTGTACCGCTAAAAGTTCAGGTAGGGACAGAAATAGCGGAACAAGTCGGAGCAAATAGCGAAGGTGCACTTGAACTCAACTATTCTAAGGAAGAGGAAATCCAAAACCGCACACAAGGTCAGGTAGAATTAAAGTATACTCTTTTTTATCCTCAGTCCATTAAGTTGGAATTCCAAGAAAACACTAGGCCAAACTAGTGCTTCTTTACCCTCCCTTCACCCTCAATCAAAATTCATTGATGCTTAATAATATCAATAGTATCACAAAAAATTGAAACAATGGAGTCCGTCAATTTCTATTCAGAAATCAGAGCCATTCGCCTCGAATTAGAGGCCATCAAAAAAGACATCACGCCTACCCCCTTAAACACAGCAGAGTTACAGCCTTTCAAAAGGGAATTAACAGAAGAAATGGTTAGTTCCATTGATAGTCTTCGTTCAGCAATAGAAGGGAAAAATGAACCAATAGTAATATTTAAAAAATCATTTAGCTTCTTAAACGAAATAGAGCAAATCGAATTTGTTGCTCGAAATGCCATGGAAGCACTAAAAAGAGGAGAAGCACCAAATCAAATTTATGAAACATTTACCAATATTGGATTAATACAGCACAATGACAATGATGTTCCAGATCCTGCTGATTATCAAAAGCAGCTTACAGATTTTTGGTTTAACTTAAATAATAAAACCCTAAAATCATTGGGTACATTGGGTAGCAGATTGGTATCAAAATCCTTGAAAGCTATACCCGAGTTTGCAAAAGTAAAAACGCACTATAGCCCAATCCCTCCCTTTGTTTCTTTCAGCTGCGAGATGGATAATACCTTTGGATTCGACAAACTTCTAGAAATCGTCCAAGACAGCATAAAAGAAACGAACACACTTATGCAAAAGAGGAGTTAATCATTTTCATTTTACAACTACTTAAGTAGTTACAAATCTTTAATGAAGCGGTGACAACTCGGTATATCGGTGGGTAATGGTAAGCTCATAAACTTAAATTGATGGGTGCTAATTCAGCCCAAGAAAAAACGACCTTCAACCTGATTTTTTGCTACATTCACCTAAGTAGTTACAACTTGGTTTTTAGATATAAGAAAGAAATGATGCGATGGCTTAAGTCTCCAGATTACCCCCGCTCCCGCCCCGGCGGATAACCGAATAATACCGCGTAAGTCTTCGTAAAATAAGCCGGGTCACTGAAGCCTACCCGGTAGGCTACCTCGGAGACACTTAGGCTTGTTTCGCCAAGTAGCTTTTTGCCATGGTGCAAGCGTACTGTGCGTACGAAAACCGCAATAGATTGCCCGGTAAGCGCCTTCGTTTTGCGGTAGAGCTGGGATCGACTTAGGTTCATGGCGTTGGCCAATTGCTCGATACCAAATTCAGTTTCTTCCAGGTGTGCCTCAATCTGATGTTTCAGCTTCTGTATGAAAATATCTTCCTTGGGGTCAATGGTCACCTTATCAGGAGCGAAGTAGTCGGGGGAGGCGTACTTCGCCTGTAATGTTTTGCGTAGTGCGACCAGTTTTTCCAGGCGAATCATTAACTCTTCCCGGTCAAAAGGCTTCGTGAGGTAAGCGTCTGCACCTCTGTCGAGCCCGGTTACTTTAGAGGCTTGATCAACTTTGGCGGTCAGGAGGATGATGGGTATGTGGCTGGTACGTTCGTCTTCCTTGAGCGTGGCTGTCACTTCAAAACCGTCCTTCTCAGGCATCATCACATCACAGATAATGACATCGGGGGTATGGGTAATGGCGGTTTTAATCCCTTCTTCTCCGTCAAGCGCTGTGAGCACCTGATAGTCGTCCTGCAAACAATAGGTGAGGTACTGAATGATGTCTTCGTTGTCCTCTATGATAAGTGCAGTGGCCAGATTAGGATCACTAAAGGCTGTGCTTGTTGCGAAGGCTGCTGCACTTTCGGGAGCAACCATATCTAATACCTCCAATTCGGGTACCGATTCGATCAGTGGGGCCTGCTTGCGCACAGGAAGCAGTATGGTGAAACGCGTGCCTTCGCCAACCGTACTCGCTACGGTGATTTGCCCCTGCATCAGTTCCACCAATTCCTTTGTAACCGTGAGCCCTATACCCGTACCTTCGTGTGCGCGGGTAGCCTTGTCATCGACCTGGTAGAAGCGGTCAAAAATATACGGCAAACGGTCAGCAGGGATGCCTACTCCATTATCTGTCACGGTGATTTCCAACTGATCTTTAACAGGACGAGTGCTAACCATTACCTCACCCTCTTCATTGGTGAATTTGATGGCATTGGACAGCAAATTGACCATCACCTGCCGTAGTTTTTGGACATCAAAGTCCATCAGCAGTTCCGGCTGATTACTTTCAAAATGCAGCGTGACATTTCCACTAGTGGCAAAGGTTTTGAAAGAGTCAATTTCGTGGCGCAGGAAGCCGATGATGTCTCCTTGTATCATTATTAAGTCCAGCTTGCCGGATTCCAGCTTCGACAGGTCCAGCATTTGATTGACTAAGTGCAGGAGGTTTCTACTATTCTTGCGGATCAGTCGGGTTTCCTTTTGGTACTTGCCGTTGATCTGCTGTGCCATACCCTGAATGACCGTGAGGGGTGTGCGGAATTCATGTGTAATATTGGTGTACAAGCGGTTCTTGACTTCATCCAGCTCCTTGAGGCGTATGCTTTCCTCCTCCGCCAGGCGTTTGCTGAGTTGGAAACGGTAAAAATAATAGATGGCTCCACCAGCCAGGAGTACATAAAGCAGCTTGGACCACCAGGCCCAGTACCAGGGGGGGAGGATGGTGAAGGAGAACTCCAGTGGGGAGCTCTTGATCCCGTAGGTACTCGTGGCTTCTGCCACAAACGAATAATCTCCAGGTGGAAGATCCTGAAAACGAGCTGTCCGTTCCGATCCTACTTCCTGCCAGCTTTCGCTTAGCCCCTCTAAGCGATAACGATAGCTGACGCCTTCCGGGTCGTTGAGTTGGATGCCGACGTATTCAATGGTTACATTATTTTGGAAATGGGGAAAGATGTAATTATCATCCGTTGATACTACATGGGCATAGACATTCAACTGATCAACTACTTCTTCATTGCTATTTGCAAAACGGCTGTATTGCAGGTTCAGCCGGGGAGCAGTGGTATCGGCAAAGAGACTGTCAGGATGAAAGCGATAGAAACCATCTTCGCTAAAGGCATTGAAATAGCCTTGATCATCTTTCAATACTTCCTCGTTGCTGGCAATGCAGCGTAGCCTTCCAATTCCATGTAATTGTGGGAATGATTTTATTTGTAGCGTTTGGGGATTAGCCCGAAAAACCCCCTGGTAGGTAAATAACCATAGAAACCCCTGATTATCTTCTTCGATTTCATGAATATTAGTATTGGTTAGCCCATCTTTTTCCTCTAAATGAATTAGCTCGTCCGTTATAGGGTTCCAAATCGTTATGCCCTTAATTGTCCCTAGCCAAAAGCGGCCTTGCCTATCCTGATGCATACAAAACACACGATACAGGCCAGTCAATATTTCTTCATACGCTCCTGTTGACAGATCAACCTCTAACAAATTTGAGTTCGTGCCTATGTAAGCGCACCCATTCTCATTTCGGCTAAATATATAGACCACCTCATGCAGATTGGGTATTGCTACTAGCCTATTACTGATCTGATCAAAAATATGATAGCGCCCTGTAGGGCTATCACTCACATTAATTAATAAAAAATCTGGTTTCGGTGCTTCGATCGGTTCAATAACTCTGAACAATACTAAACTGTCTGGAAAGCTTAGTATTTCAGGAGCAAACTTTCCACGGTAGAAACGGCTTAGACTGTGATCCCCACCAAATATAACTCCTCCGTTTGCATCTTTATAAAGTGGAAACAGCTGCCTATTAGGAAAATTATGAAAAGTCTCTACAGAGGCAGTAGTCTTGTTATAGCGATATAGTACTCCTTCTTGTCGAAACAAATCACTAAACCAAATATGCCCCTGGCCGTCATCTACCGGATCACAATAGAAGTTGCCTTTTTCCAGCCCTATCGCACTGAAATCGACCCTTTGTAAGGAAGCTGGATCAAGGTCAATTTTGTATAGGTAATTCATCGCAGTTCCAACCCATAAGTTATTATTATCATCGATTAGGAGATTCTGCAAAAACTTTTCCCTATATTTTAAAGCTGGGGGCAATATATTGATTGAAGTGAGATTTAGCTTTTTATTATCATCCGCTAGATCAGAAGCATTCTTTATTAGAAACAACCCATCTCCCCAAGTGCTTATCCATAGGTTGCCCCGCCTGTCTTGCTGAAGCCCCGAGACGTTTAATCTTAGATTTTTATCCGTATTTAGGAGCTTGAAATTACCGCTTCTTATATCCCAAACACCCAGGAAAAAGTATCTTTCATAGCTGGTTTTATGTCGATAGTAACCTGTAACCCAAAAATTCCCTTCGCTTTTGGGAATACATAGAGAAGTTTCAACGCTCCAATCCCCCTCTATTTGAATCCGATCTGCTTTCTTTTCAAGGTAAAAACTATCCTGCTCCGTATTGATGGCGAAAAGCCCATGTAACTCTGAGAATAAGAAAGGTAAGCCATCTTTACTTATAGCGACTATGTTTTGTAATGTTAAGTACGGAGTAACATCCTTTTTTAAATTGGCTAACCTATTTGCAAATTGAGCAGCTATTTCGTTGTCTAGCGGCAGTAGAAAAACTCCTGATTTGGTCACAGAGTCCATCTTCAATAAATCTGGGGCTGATTGAAGAGTTAATTGCTCGCTCAGGATGGTGTAGCTTCCTGCTTCAAGTTCTAGCACCTGCAGACAAACCCGTTTTTCTTCATTTACTGCTATGCTTTGCGCAGGGTGCATCTGCCAACATTCTTGATCATCTCCATTCAATATCGCTGCGTTTTCAATAAAAACATCATCAACCGAGTCAAATGCGCCTATCCCTATAGCAAGATATTTTGAAGATTGTGCGATGTCAAATGATTTAGATTGCTCATCATTTGAACCGATGAGTAGTTTACGATATTCCCACGGAATTACACTTAATATGTCTTCAATCAGCTCCAATCTTTTATATGGAAATATGGTGTCTATGGTATTTGTCACAGGGTCAATACGTAGAATACCATCTGCACTGAGTAGCCATAAATTACCCTCTCTACTCACTTTGGGAACCATTCGTAAAATAGAACGATGACCTAAGTTGTAATAGCGGAGGGGGATTCGAGTAAAGTATTCCGTTTCCCGATCAAACTTCCATAGGCAATCACTTTGAGTAACAATCCAGATATTGCCATAAGGATCCTTACCCAAGGACCGGAAATAATCTGAAAAAGTAAGTTGTGACTGTTCATCTTTTGGTCTAAAGAATTTGAATGATACCCCATCGTAACGAACGAGGTATTTATTGTTGATCATCCAAAGATACCCCTGGCTATCCTGGATAATATCCTGTATTTCATCGTAGGGGAATCCATACTCCGCACCATAGTGAGACACCTCATGCCCCTGCTCAAAAAAAGTGGTAGACTGGGTAAAAGCCAAGTGCGCGGAAAGAGGAGCAAATAGCGTAAAAACAAATATCCAACGCAGAGGCGTGTTTGTTAAATGTCTTTTTTTCATGATCCTGGGGCAGTGTATACTTGCCAAGATACGAATTGCCCCCTCCTTATCAAAGGGAACGCGAAGCCAATACAAACAAACCGCCCGCCCCGCTGTTGAACATTCCAAAAAGCACAATGGATAAGCTGTGGTCATACTTCAAGAATTTGTTCCAGCAAGCGGAGGAAAGCTCGCCTTCCCAGCCGCTTATCCATGAGATGATTGAGCGCAGTGCCGAAGAACGGGAAGACTACCAGTTCTGGAAGGAAACGCTGGTGCTGCGCCGCCTCCTCAACTGGCTCAACGAGCAGTATGCCATCTACCGCATCCGGCCCGATGATATCGACGAGGCGCTGGACTTCCTCAATACGCCTTCCTCCAAAGGTTTTGTGGTCCATTTTAGTCAGACGGGCTACAGTCAGCGGGATGTGCAGCACTTTTTTGATTACCTCAAGGAGCAGGTGCTGGCACTGAAGTACCGCACGCAAATTTCCGACCGCCGCAGCTATCAGCGGGCCAACTGGGTGGAAACCATCGAGCGGCACTACCTCAAGCCGGGGCTGAGCATCCGCAGCAATCAGGAGGAGGATGGGCGCTTCGTGCAGCACTTTGGCAACATTATGATTGAGCTGGAGCACCGCAACGACCGGGTGCACAACCTGCGCTTCCGGGCGACCACTTACAACGACAGCCTCTTCAAAGCCCCTGCTGAGTTTGGAGAGCTGATGCAGGGGGTACTGAGCTAAGACTATGTTTGGATTTCACCCTTTGGGCTGCATTTGCCAAATTTCATCCTGAACTTCGTTGCTCTTCAGTCGCTTAGCTCTGGCTAGGCTCCTTCATCACGCCTTGTTCAGAATAAAATTTGACTGCATTCGCTCCAAAAGCGAATTCCCAACATAGTCTAAGAGGAGCCAGGCGAGATGGAGGTTTAGGCTGAGGTTGAGTGGCCTTGCGATGGCTTCCAGGCGGGAATAGCTTGCTATTCCTCCCCTGCAGCCCCAACCTGGTCTCAACCTCAACCTTATCCTCAACCTCCCTTCAAGACCCTCCTTAGCCCCCCCTACTTATTAATCCAGTTTTTCTTCTCCTGCTCAATGTGCTCCAGCTCCAGCGCCACACCGTACTTCTCTTTCAGGTGCTTAGCCAGGGCATCCGCTGCGTAGACAGAGCGGTGCTGCCCGCCGGTGCACCCAAA